>JAZRIF010000085.1:0-11705 GCA_045645165.1 Eubacteriales bacterium | reverse complement strand
CCGATGGCTACGCACTCGTCGGGGTTGATGCCCTTGAAGGGATCCTTGCCCAGATACTTCTTAACGGCCTCCTGCACAGCGGGAATACGGGAGGAGCCGCCCACCATGAGGATCTTGTCGATCTTCTCAACGGGAACGCCTGCATCGCGGATGACCTGCTTGGTGGGGCCCATGGTGGCCTCAACGAGGTCGGCGGTGATGCGGTCGAACTCGGCGCGGGTCAGAGTAGCCTCGAAGTGGAGGGGGCCTGCGGCGGTAGCGGTGATGAAGGGCAGGTTGATGTCGGACTGGGACATACCGGACAGCTCGATCTTGGCCTTCTCGGCGGCGTCCTTCAGTCTCTGCATGACCATCTTGTCGGTGCGGAGGTCAACGCCGTTCTCTCTCTGGAACTTGTCGGCCATCCAGTTGATGATGCGCTGGTCGAAGTCGTCGCCGCCCAGACGGTTGTTACCCGCGGTGGCCAGCACCTCGAACACGCCGTCGGAGATCTCCAGGAGGGATACGTCGAATGTACCGCCACCCAGGTCGAAGACCAGAATGCGCTGGTTGTTCTCCTTGTCCATACCGTAAGCCAGAGCGGCGGCGGTAGGCTCGTTGATGATACGCTGGACGTTCAGACCGGCGATCTTACCGGCGTCTTTGGTGGCCTGACGCTGTGCGTCGGTGAAGTAAGCGGGAACCGTGATGACCGCGTCGGTGACGGTGGTGCCCAGATATGCCTCGGCATCGGCCTTCATCTTCTGCAGGATCATGGCCGAGATCTCCTGAGGGGTGTAGTTCTTACCGTCAATGGTGGTCTTGAAGTTGGTGCCCATGTGGCGCTTGATGGAGCTGATGGTGCGGTCGGGGTTGGTGATGGCCTGACGCTTAGCGACCTGACCTACCATACGCTCACCGGTCTTGGAGAAGGCCACCACGGAAGGGGTGGTTCTCGCACCTTCGGGATTGGGGATAACGATGGGCTCGGAGCCCTCAAATACTGCGACGCAAGAGTTGGTCGTACCAAGGTCGATACCGATAATCTTTGCCATAATAATGTTCTCCTTTATTTACAGATAATTTTTACAGGGTTTTTATATATAGGAAATACCTATTTCAAGTTTTTGGGATTCTCAAACCCTTTTTTCAAAAAGGGTTTGAGCGGGTTCCAAGGGCAGAGCCCTTGGCGCTCTCAGTTGGCCACCTGTACCATGGCGTAGCGGATGATGTGGTCGCCCTTGCGGTAGCCCTTCTGGAACACGGCGACGATGGCGCCTTCGCCCAGAGCTTCATCCTCCACGTGCATGACGGCGTTGTGAATGTCGGGGTTGAATACGTCGGTGGGAACCTCCTCCACCCCCAGCTTGGCGAGGGCGTCGGTGGCGGACTTCAGGGTCATGGTGATGCCCTTGCCCAGAGGGGACTCGGCGTCTTCGGGAGTCAAACCCGCGGCGGCGCGCTCCAGCGTATCAATGACGGGAAGCAGACCCTTGATCGTGTCGGCGGTAGCGTCACCGTAAATGGTCTCCTTTTCCTTGGCGGTGCGGCGGCGGAAGTTGTCGTACTCGGCCAGCATCCGCAGGTACTTGTCTTTCTCCTCGGCCAGAGCGGCTTCGGCGGCCTCCAGCTTCTTCTTGGTCTCGGCCAGCTCGGCCTCGGCCTTCTTGAGCTTCTTTTTATCTCCGCCCTTGAGCTTGCCCTCGTCGGCGGGCTCCTCGGGGGTCTCGACCGCGGGCGCTTCCTCGGCGGGAATCTCGCCTACAGCATCGGTGTCAAGATTCTTTTCGTTTTCACTCATGTCGAATCTTCCTTTCTTTATTCGTCGTGGGACGGGGAAACATGCCCGCCGTCCGCAAGTTGCTTTTGTTCGGGGGAGAGCAGGGACTCTACGTTGCCCGAAATGCCCTCCAGGGTGGCCAGTACCTTGGCGTAGTCCATTCTCGCAGGACCCAGCACGCCGATGGCTCCCACGGTCTTGCCGTTCTGCACGATGGGCTTGTAGACCAGAGCCGAGCGATCCATGACCTTCACAGCGCTCTCGGAGCCGATGACCACGCTTACGTCACCCGTTCCCGTGGGATCGGAAACCATACGCAGAATGTCGTCCTTCTGCTCGATGGCGCCCAGCACCTCTTTCATGCGGTCGGGATCGTTGAACTCGGGGTACTGGAGCAGTCGGTCCATACCGCTGACCTTCAGCTCACCCTGATCCAACTCGTTCATGGCCTCGTAAATGACCTTCACCGCCACCGAAACCAGCTCGGCGCGGTTGCCCATGGCTTTCTCCATCTCCATCATGATGGGGAGGGTGATCTCGCCCACGGACAGGTTCTGCAGATGCTCGTTGAGCGTCGCCGCCAGAAGATCCGTCACCGCCGTGGAGATGAGAGGCATATCCGAGAGGCGTACGGTCTTGGTCTTGACCTGGCCGTTGGATGCTACCAGCACCAGAATGAAGGTGCTGTCATCCAAATACACCGCGTCGAAGCGACGGACGGTGATGCTGGAAGCTCTCGGCTTGATGGCGAAGGCGGTGTAGTTGGTGAGGTTGGAGGCTACCTTGGAGGCGGTGAGCAGGATGTGATCCAGCTCGGCCATTTTCTCCTTGAGTAGCTCATTGATCTGGAAAATCTCCCGCGCCGTCATGGCGTAATGCTCTACCAGAGTGTCCACGTAGAAGCGGTAGCCCCGCTCGCTTGGCACTCGGCCTGCGGAGGTGTGAGGCTGTTCCAGGTAACCCAGAGCCTCCAGCTCGGCCATTTCGTTGCGGATGGTAGCAGTGGAGCAGGGTATCTGCTTGGATTCCATCAGATATTTGGAGCCAACGGGCTCGCCGTCGGCGATATGGGCATCCACGATGGCTTTTAGTATGAGCTTTTTTCGCTCGCTCAATTCCTCATGGCGTTCTTCCATGTCTCTACTCTGCCTTTCTGCGGGATTTTTGACGTTTTTAGCACTCAAACGGGTCAAGTGCTAACCGACGCTAATAATGTACCACTTTTCCCCCGATTTGTCAAGTCCTTTTTTGAATTTTGCCCCTGATTTCTTTGTTAATAATCGGTGAACGGTTTGTGAATCGCAGGATTTTTCGCAATGTGGGGGTGGGGATTGCTAATTTTTTGTGAATTTGTTTTTTGGCTATTGACTTGAAGAAAATGGGGGTGTATAATTTATAATTGGAATGGAATCAATAACGGAGGGTTATGATGAAACGGTATTTAGGAATAATCGGACTTTGTTTGGTGATGTTCTTTTTAGGATTCATCTTTGCGGATATAGTTTCACCCCATACGAAAGACGGCCAAACGGGTGAGTCTTTGGAGGATACCGCCGATGGACTCTATACGATGGAAGATACGATGCAATCGGTTATGACGGAAACGGAAAATATGAATGAAACCACGGAGAGGGTGGAAGAAAACAAAGAGAAGTTCACGCCTGATTTGCTTCACAATCCCGACGGATTCAACAATAGATACTTTTATGTATATTATCCGCGCTCCCGTGCGTACGACAATGAAGTCTCCAGCCATATTTCGTGGGAATTTGTTGCGGGAGAAGAGAAGGAGCACAACGAATGGATCGAAACTCAGACCTTTACCAGCCTCTTTCGGTATAGAGACAAGTGTATCCGCGCAGGCTATGTCAACGAAACGGGACAGTGGGGTGTTACGTTTTTCTACTATCATGGCCTTTATACGGAATATATAGGCATGGGACAAAGTCTAGGCACGACCATTACGTATCCGCAGGACGAAACGTGGCTTGTTGCTCCGAATGCCTTTGGCATTTCCAACGACCACTCCGTGGAGATCACCTCCTTCGACGAGACCAAGCAGACCGTCACCCTGACCTTTACCTCCCCCGAGGGCGAGACCACCGAGGTCTACATCAACTACGAAAAGCAGTGCCGTTGTGATGAGAACGGCACACCCCTGTTGAACGAGGACGGCAACACATTTTTATATCAATTCGAAGGTGACTTTATTTGTACCCATATTAAGGGTTAAATTGATCCCTCATAACAAGAGCACACGGCCTCGGCCGTGTGCTTCCTCAATAAAAAAGAAAAAAATTTCGAATTCTGTCATATTCCGCCCCTCCGCCGTGTTTATGTAAGTAGAGGACATATTTCCTAAAAAAGAAAGGAATCCCATCATGAAACACATCGTGAAATACACCCTTGCGCTTTTCATTTGCACCCTTGCTCTGCTCGGTTTGGTCGCCTGTGCGCCCTCCGAGCTGTCCTACGAGGAGCAGAAAACCGCCTACAACGGCATCATTGAGGAGTACACCGCCCTGCTCACCGCCAGTCTGAACGGGGAAGAACTGCCCGTCCCCGATACCAAGGACATGGACGAGCGGGAGGCCGCCATTGCCGAGACGCTCTACGGCGTTGTGGCCGCAGGTAAGGGCGGTGAGGCCGCTAAAAATATGGGCTATGGCTTCCAAGACATGGACGGCAACGGTACCCCCGAGCTGATCCTGCTGTCCAAGTATACCGCCATCCGCGCCATTTTTACCCTCTCGGACGGGAAGCCCCTCCTGCTGGAAGCCAATTACGGCGCGGGAGGCTCTTGGGTGTTTGCCACGGATCACCGCTTCTTTATCATGCGCAGTACCGAAACCGATGGGGTCGAGGAAGGCACCGTCTACGTCTGTCGGGTGGACGGAGACAAAATGGTCTACGATACGGTTTACGGTCAGGTCTACGACAGGAACAAGAAGGAGACCCTTTCATTCTATCAAATGGTGGACGGCCAGCGGACGGCCATTGACAGGGACACCTATGAGGAGCTGGATCGGGAATTCAAGCAGACCCTTGGCGTAGGTTACAACTATACCAGCAAATTGCTGGCTCCCTACGTCCATCTGCCCTTGGAGGAAAAGGTCTCTACTGAAAACCGCCCCGTGGCGGATTTCTCAAGCTACGAGGCCATCCGTGAGACCTACAAGGCCATCTCCACCTGCCTGGAGAATTTTAATAGCTCCAAATGGTGTCAGGGAGAGTATGACAATCTCTTTACCTTCCCGAACGATGATTCCTACGTGTATTACAACCGACTCCTGTACGCCGCCTATCACAGTGCCTACGGCGAGGGCTATGACGAGATCGACCTCAACGGTGACGGGGTGGACGAGCTGGTGATCCTGAACGAGGACTATACCATCAAGGCCATTTTCACTATGAAGAAGGGCACACCCGTGATGCTGGATGCATTCGCGAATGAGGGGTGCTGGCTGGACGGAGAGGGCTTCATCCATGTGGATCGCATCGACTACTACGAGATCGAATACAGCCTCTATGAGTTTACCCGGGAGGGGGACTACAGGCTGGTCTACTCCATCCTTGCCGCCGAGAACGGAAAACGGTATCTGACCCGGGACGGCAAGACCGAGATCATTTCCTTTGAAGACTCCTTGACGCTTTACTACGACGAGTACCGCCCCTTCTACACTGAGCCCTTTGGGGCCGAGGAATACAACCGCTCCGTCTCCGGCCTTACCTATACCCCCCTCACCCCCTACACGGAGGATCCCATGAAGACCGCCGTGACCAAGATGTGGCGTAAATCCGCTACGCTGGACAAGACCTCGGGCAAGGAGTTCGGCGCCTGGAGCAACACCTACCTGACCTTCGATACCGTCACCGATACGCAGATGAATCTGCATATTCGGTATGAATTTTCCTTCCACTACCCCGATCCCGACAGGGAAAACTATCTGCTGGTGGATACCACCGAATCTCAGCTCGATATCACCGCAACCATCCAAGACGGCGTACTCGTCTTTGACGGAGGCGGCATCAAAGGGCACATTGAATTTGGTCAAAAGTATCTCTGGCTGGTCATCGAGGAGGGCAACGACGAGCGTTTCCCCGTGGGGTACCACCGTCTTTGGGAGTACAAGCCCGAGGCTTCGGGCGATTGATCCCTTTGTAAACCCTATCACAAAAGGCACACGGCCTCGCTCGTGTGCCTTTTTGTTTCTTCGACCAAATCCCCCATCTCCGCATATACTGTCCATGGAGCCTGCCACTGCGAAATCCGTCGAATCCTGCGGTGAGTTTTTCGGGCATCCCTTTGCCAAAACCTGTTTACCCCAAGCCTTGCGGGGAAACACTATACACACGACCCACTCATAGCCCCTGCGGCCATTGTATATACGTATATCGGAGGAACCGTCATGCCACCCACAACCCAGAACCAAGCCCCCCAGACCGCCCCCTCGGTGCGGCGGGGTGATATATTCTACGCCGACCTCAGCCCCGTGGTGGGCTCGGAGCAAGGGGGATTGCGCCCCGTGCTCATCATCCAGAACGACGTGGGCAACCGCTACAGCCCCACAGTCATCGCCGCCGCCATCACCTCCCGCATGGGGAAGACCAAGCTCCCCACCCACATCGACATCTACGCCGACCGCGTCGGTCTTTCCAAGGACTCGGTCATACTCCTGGAGCAGATCCGTACATTGGACAAACGTCGTCTGCGGGAGAAGATGGGGCACCTGGACGAGGCGGTGATGGAAGAGGTCAACAACGCCATCGCCGTCAGCTTCGGGCTTCATGAGGGCATCCGCCGCGATGAGGATACCCCGGCTACGCCCCACGACCATCCCGACACCCCGCCTCTGCAAGCCCCGCCCCGCGTGACCCATAACCCCATAGCCGATCCAAGACCCGTGAAGTCTCCCCAACGGGTAGACCGCCCTGCCGCCGAGCGGCCCAATACGGCGGCGGCTGTGGAAGGGAAGGAGCATAGAACGGAGGGGTAATAGGAGATACGAGATAGACGATACAAGATAGGCAACAGAAAACCGCGCCTCTGCCGTGTGACAGGGACGCGGTTTTCAAATTGCAGTTTATCGTCTAGGGGCTTTGCCCCTGGACCCCACCAAAGAACTTTTTGAAAAAAGTTCTTTGGAATCTCAAAAACTTTCAAAAAGAGTTATTTATCAATATCTTTTTTGAAAGTTCTTGAAGGGCGTCCAGAGGGGAACTTCTTTCAAGAAGTTTCCCTTTGGCGTTTCCCCGCTCCCCGACAAACCCAAATTTGAAATACACACGAAAGGACATTCCCATGACCCACCAGAATCCTCCCATCCAAATTCTCAAGGATAAAGAACTCTACGTCTTCGACATGGACGGCACCATTTACCTCGGCAAGATCGTTTTCGACTTTGCCATTCGCTTCATTGAAAACCTCCGCGCGGCGGGGAAGCGGGTGCTATTCTTCACCAACAACGCCTCCCGCTCCACCGACGTGTATCTGGAAAAGCTCACCCGTCTGGGCTTCTCTCCCACCGCCGACGAGATCATGTCCTCCGCCGACGTGACGGTGGCGTATCTCAATACATACCACAAGGATCAGACCGTCTACCTCGTGGGCACGAAGCAGCTGGAATCCCAGTTCCGTGCGGGGGGCATCCGGCTCGCCACGGGCAAAGAGGATTCCGTGGACGTGGTGGTGTCCAGCTTTGACACCGAGCTGACCTACGAGAAGCTGGACGACGGCTGCCGCCTCATCCGAAACGGCGCCACCTACCTCTGCACCCACCCCGACTTCAACTGCCCTACCGACACGGGATTTATGCCCGACAGCGGCGCGATTGCTGCCCTCATCACCGCCTCCACGAACGTCACCCCCCGCTACCTCGGCAAGCCCTACCCCGAGGTGGTAGAGATGATCGAGCGGGTCACGGGCATCTCCCGCGACAAGACCTGCATCTTCGGCGACCGCCTCTACACCGACATCGCCCTGGGCGCCAAGAACGGCGTGACCTCCATCCTTGTCCTGACGGGAGAGGGAACCTACGAGGAGGCTATGGAACTGCCCGAGAGGGAGAAGCCGGCGTTCATTTTTCCGTCTTTGAAGGAAGTGGATGAGGCGGTGTTTGGTCAAAATCTCCCAAATTGCGCTCGCTGAATTGTGTAAAATGTTCCTTTACAAAGATGGCGTAAAGTAGTATAATAGTACTGAACAATTATAGCTTTTCTTCACCGTTCAATCTTTCAATAAGGAGATGTAACCATGAAAAAAGTCATTGCGATCTGTATGCTTCTGACCCTTCTGCTGGGTCTGCTCCCCGTCGTGGTTATTCCTGCCGCCGCGGCTGAGGTTCCCGGCGACTGGACTACCTACATCGCCGCTTCCGAGTATCCCGCCGAGGGCGAGGACATCACGGGCCGCGTGTTCAAGCCCGAAGCCGGCTACAAGTACACCGAGGAAGGCTTTGTGGTGGTTCCTGCCGACTACACCGACTCCACCCCCTTCATGACGGTGCAGAGCAAAGAGGCTATGCCCGTCAAGGAAGGCGTTTACATGGAGTTCCGCGTGGACGACTATGCTTACGGCGGTCCCGAAGGCAACATCGACAACTGGATCTGCCTGAGTATCACCAATAAGCCCAAGGTCACCCCCGGTCTGACCACCTTCGGTGGCGGCTGGATGGGCCTGATCCGCTGTGACGGTGTCAGCGAGGACGCCAAGGTGGAGAGCTGTAATACCAAGGAAGCCGTGGGTGACTACGGCGGTGAGTTCCGCGTCATGGGCTCCACCCCCATCAAGACAAAGAAGGACGATCAGGGCCGCGAGATCTATACCCTGGAGGTTACTTATTCGGGCAACCAGTATACCATCAAAGTCAACGGCGTGGCCGTGATGGGTCTGGGTGATATCTCGGCTACCCTCAATAGCATGGATCCCAATGGGGAATTCTATGTGGGCGTTACCCTGTACTCCTCGGTCAAGGACGGCACGGCCGCCATGTCCATTCTGAAGTACGGCACCGATGAGGCTCATGCATACGTGCCCACGGGCACCGACTCCAAGGAGCCCCAGCCCAACCTGTTCAAGGTAGCTGAGATCGCGGATCCCTCCACCATCCCCGAGAATCAGCCCGCCCTGTTCTGGGACGCTTCGGTCGCTTCTCCCCCCAATGGTACCAACGTTGTCCTTACCGCGCTGGGCGATAACGCATTCCGCGTGAACATGTCCGCGGAACTGGGCTATTTCAGCTGGAATATGTCCCGTTCTACCTCCTATTCGGGTACGGACTTCCCCATTTTCACCGTTCTACTCCGCAACTTCTACGGAGACGGCGGTACCCTCTGGTACTACGGAGGTAACATTCTGGGTGCAGCGGATTCGAACAAGATTGCTTGGAATCCCGGTGACGGCTTCTACTACGACAGCGAAGACGATGAGTATACCTTGCTTACCATAGACTTGTCGGAATTGTGGGAGGGACGCATCAACGGCCTGCGCTTTGACTTTGCTGCCCCCGAGATCGGACGGGAATTTGATATTTGCTACATGGGCTTCTTCCGCTCCGAAGAAGAAGGCGTGGCTTTCTGTGAGACTCGCTTGACCGAAATGGGCATTATCGTGGATGGCGAGGCTACCGGGGCCGATACCGAAATGCCCACCGAGGCTCCCACCGAGGCGCCCACTGAAGCGATCACCGAGGTCCTCACCGAAGCCACTACCGCGGGCGATGCTGAGACCCTCACCGAGGCTCCTTCTACCGAGGGAGGATGCGCCTCGGCTGTGACTGCATCTGCTGCCTGTGCTCTTGTCGCGCTGATTCCCTCGGGAATTGCATTGAAGAAAAAGGAGATTGAACAGTGAAATTTCGCAATCGAAAGAAGCTGACTTTTGGCCTGCTTTCCTGCCTCCTGCTCCTGTCCCTGGGGCTTTTCACCGCCTGTGTGGGCGGCGATGCCCCCGCTGAAACAACTGCAGAAAATACCACCTTGACCGACGAGCCTACCGCCGAAGTGACCGAATCTGTTACCGACCCTGCGGGTGAGGATACCGATGTTCCCACCGAAACCGACACCGAGGATGCTACCGCCGAGGCGGCTACCACCGAAGAAGTCACCACAGAGGCCGAGACCGACGACGGCATTCCCCTGAACAATCTGACCATCGGCGGCGTAGACATCAAGAACTACACTCTTGTGGTGCAGGACGGCGGCGCTGATTGCGTCCGCGATTCCGCCGACGAGCTGATCGAGTACATCGAAAAGGCTACCGCAGGCTTCCGCATCCCCGAGAAGGCCTCCGACTACGAGATCGTCATCGGTGTCACCGACCGCGATACCGACCGTGTCAAGGCCGCCCGCGACGCCGTCAAGCTGGACGGCTACACCCTCCTGATGGACGGGAACCGCCTCTATATCACGGGTAGCTGTGACCGCGGTACCATGTACGGCGTGTACTGCTTCCTCGAGGACTACATCGGCGTGCGTTTCTTCGCCAAGGATACCACGGTGATCATCAATCAGGACTCCGTGGAAGTCCCCGCTGATGTGCATACCACCCATAACCCCGTCTTTGAGATGCGTGATACCTACTGGTACGACATGCGCTACGACCAGACCACCGCCAACCACGCCAAGGACAACAGCTTTTACGATTCGTCTACCCCCGTTTCGGATATCGGCGGCGGTATCGGCTACGCAGGTCGCTTCGTCCATACCATCAACCTGCTTCAGGATCTGCCCTATCAGGGCAACGTCCAGCCCTGCCTCACCGATGAGGAGGTGTACCAGACCGTTCTGAAGAACGTCCGCAAGTGGCTGGACGATAACCCCGAGGCCACCATCATTTCGGTCTCCCAGAACGACTCCGACCCCGGCAAGCTGGGCTGTCAGTGCGCAAACTGCAAGGCCATCGATGACGCCGAGGGCTCACCCATGGGCTCCTTGCTCACCTTCATCAACCGCATCGCGGGCGACATCAAGGACGACTACCCCGGTGTCTACGTGGACACGCTGGCCTACCGCTACACCCGCAAGGCTCCCAAGAACCTGAAGCCTGCCGACAACGTCATCATCCGCCTCTGCTCCATCGAGTGCTGCTTCACCCACGCTCTCTCGGACGAATCCTGCTCCAAGAACAAGGAGTTCAAGAAGGACATCGAGGCCTGGGCGGCCATCTGCGACAACCTCTACATCTGGGACTACACCTACAACGCCGAGACCTACTTCACCTTCTTCCCCAACTTCGACGTGCTGTGGGATAACGTAAATTTCTACAAGGATCACAACGTCACCGGTGTGTTCCTGGAGGGTCAGCAGGTCTCCGTCTCGGGCGAGTTCGCCGAGCTCCGTTCCTACCTCCTCGCCAAGCTCCTGTGGGATCCTGACATGACCGAGGAGGAGTACTACGCCCACATGGACGAGTTCATGCAGTACTACTACGGCGCTGGATGGGAGAAGATCAAGGACTACATGACTCAAATGACCGCTCACGCCATCAAGAAAAATTCCCACATAGGGATTTTTGACAAGGGCGAGAAGATGTTCCCCTTCACCAACGACAAGGGTAAGCGGGATTTGTCCTTCTCCCAGGACATGATGGCTCTCTGGACCGAAGCTTACGAGCTGGCCGAGACCGACGAGCAGAAGGCTCACGTGGAGAAATCCTCCATCCAGATCTACTACTACTGCCATCTGGTCGGCCCCAACGCCCAGCGAGTCAAGTATCTGAAGACGGTCTATGAGCTCTGCGAGAAGTACGGCATCGAGTATTATAAGTACGTACAACCCATGCCGGATAAGTCGAATTCCAATAATTTGAATAGCCTGCTTTAATGGCATGCAAAAGGCCACCCCGGTTGGGGTGGCCTTTTTGGGTGGTAAATTGCAGTTTATAGGGGAGCGGGAGAACGCCAAAGAGGAACTTCTTGAAAGAAGTTCCTCTCTGGACTCTCTTCAA
>JAZRIF010000084.1:0-2225 GCA_045645165.1 Eubacteriales bacterium | reverse complement strand
CCAGGGGGCAACGCCCCTGCAAACCCAAATTTGCCAATTCTGTTGACTTTTTTTTACCTTCATGATATAATGGATGCAGGAAGAGATCGCGACACATCTACGCCGTCTCCTTTGCCCGTATCCTTCCCACATCACACTTGTGAAAGAGAGGAAAAACCATGTCCTATCAGCTGCAAACCAACCGCTTTGCCCTTGATTATACTCCCGAGACCTCGGCTCTGACCGTCACGGTGGCGGGTAGCCCTGTCATCTGGTCTTGGGCCAATGATCCCTTTATCGTTCTTTCCGATGGAAAGAGTCTGTCCTTCTCCAACGCCGCCTGCGAGAGCCGTGAGTTTGTCACGGGCGTGGATCGCGGCGTACGCGCCACCTATAGAGGCTTTACCGACGGCGAGGGAACTGTATACCCCTACGTGGTGGAGACCCGCGTTTCTGTCAATCCCGACACGGGCTTTTTGAAGGCCGAGGCGCGCCTGGAGGGCGACGGCATGGGGGATATCGCCGCCCTGGCCTACCCGCCCCGTATGAAGTTTGACGCTCCCGAGGGTCATGGCTACACCGTGCTGCCTCGTATGCAGGGAGCCATTCTTCCTGCAGGACACTCGTACAAGCTCAAGGACGGCCTTGTTTTCGAGCGTGACGCCTACATCCCCGTGTACGGTCAGGTCAACGAAGGCTGTACCTATGCGGCTATCATCGACACTCCCTTTGACGCCCGCTACAGCGTGGTGGGGGATGAGATCCAACCTTGGTTCGTCCCTTCCTTGGGGCAGATGCGCTATGCCCGCGGCCTGCTCTACGCCTTCTTCGCCGAGGGCGACTTCAATACCATCGCCAAGACCTACCGCGCCTACCTTACCGAGCGGGGCGAGCTGGTAACCTTGAAGGAGAAAATCGTCCGCAATCCCAACGTGGAGTACCTGTTGGGTTGTCCCATCGTCCATACCTGCGCCGCGGTGCATATCCATCCCGCATCCCATTTCTACGACCCTGAGAACCCCGAGAACAACGACAGCTATTTCCCCTTCACATCCACGGCCGAGCAGCTCCGCGAGCTGAAGGAAAAGGGAGCCGAGAAGGCCTACCTGCACCTGGACGGCTGGGGTCACCACGGCTACGACAACCTCCACCCCGATCCGTTCCCCGTCCACGAGGCTTCGGGTGGCGCCGAGGGTCTGAAGGCACTGAAGGAGACCTGCCACGAGCTGGGCTACTTCTTCGGTATCCACGACCAGTATCGCGACTACTACTACGACGCGCCCTCCTTTGATCTGAATAATGCCGTGACCCGCTTAGATGGCTCTCACCCCTACCACGACTACTGGTTCGGCGGCCCCCACAGTTTCCTGTGCGCCAAGCTGGCGGGGGATTACGTGCGCCGCAACTACGACGAGTTCGAGCGGCTGGACCTCAAGCCCGACGGCTCGTATCTCGACGTGTTCTCGGTGGTGGAGCTGGACGAGTGCTTCAATCCCGATCACCCCATGACCCGCAAGGACTGCGCCGAGGCGCGGGCACATTGCCTGAATATGCTGACCGATCGCGGCATCATCCCCTCTTCGGAGGAGACCATCGGTTGCATGGTCAACGCCATGGCTCTCTGCCATCACGCGCCCTTCTACACCACCGATTGGGAGGACAGAGAAAACGCGCAGAATATCGGTATTCCCATTCCGTTCTTCAATCTGGTCTACCACGACTGTATCGTCATTCCGTGGTACGGCATCAAGCATAAGGGCGCTTGGGGTATCGCGGGCACCGACCGCGGCTTCTACTGGGCTCTGCTCTGTGGTGGTACCATCTACTACGACGCGGATGCGTCTGCCGAGGATATTGCCTACGGCAAGGTGGCGCTGGAGCTCCACCGCCGCGTGGCACTCTGCGAGCTGACCTCCCATGAATTCCTGGACGGCAATTCCCGCCGTCGTCGTTCCACCTTCTCGGACGGCACCGTAGTCGAGGCTGACTTCGACGAGGAGTGGTTCGTGATCCGCTATCCCGATGGGACTGTTGTGGAAGGGAATTAACCTTTAAATTGGAGTTTGTAGGGGAACGAGAGAGCGCCCGGGGAAAAACTTCTTGAAAGAAGTTTTTCCCCAGCCCCCTTTTCAAGAACTTTCAAAAAAATTTAATAACCTTTTTTGAAAGTTTTAGGAGGTCTTGGAACCCTTTTTCAAAAGGGTTCCAAGTGGGGGGCCAGGGGGCAACGCCCCTGCAAACCCAAA
>JAZRIF010000083.1:0-7435 GCA_045645165.1 Eubacteriales bacterium | reverse complement strand
CAAAAGGGTTCCAAGTGGGGATCCAGGGGGCAACGCCCCCTGGTACATCCAAATTTGAACGCATTTTCAATATGAAACAACACACCAAAAGGAGGCTCTTATGAACAACCGTTACAGCACTACACCCACCGAAATCTACCGTCCCGAGAAGATCAACCATGTCCGTACGGGCGCCAGATCCTTGTTTTTCATGATCATCTACCATGCCGTGACCTGGCTTTTGTACATCATGATCATGAGTCCTGTGGAAAATCAGATGCTGGGTGATGAACATGAGCCTGAGTACCGTTTCGTCATGTTTGGGTTCTCGGTGCTGACTTTGGTGATCATTTCCATCGTCATGGCCGTGATCTACCACAAGAACGGCGACCGCAAGCGCGCCTACCTGGCTGCTACCTCGGTGGAGATCCGCGGGGCAGAGAACGTGGCCGAGGGCGCATCCCGCTACCGCAAGCTGGCTCTGACCGAGGCCATTGTGTCCACTGTCGTTGCCGCCGCCTTGTGGCTGATTCCTGCCATCTTCTATACCGCCGCCCTGAGCTCCTCGGGTATGGGCTACGGCTATGCCCAAGCCTGGGGTGTTGAACAGTTCTTCGTAGGTGCCATGGGCTTCTTCCAGCCCTTCCAGAACGCGTGGGTTGGGTTGCTTTTGGGCATGGCCATACTGTTCTGCTTCCACTATTTCGGCCGCCTGTTCTCCCATAAGAACTGGGAGGAGAATCGGATTCGGAAGTGAGTTTGTCATACTGATCTGCAAAAGGAGTCTGTTATGAGCCAACCGCAAAAGAAAAAGCCCAACACGCCGCAGAAGTACGGCTACGCACGGCGTATCATCCCCATCCGCAAGCGCATCTGGCAGAAGGTGCTCATCCGCTGGGCCATCGTGCTGGGGATCGGTGTGGCCTTCGTGATCTTTTGTATCATTTCAGGGAAGGCCTACCGCAACTATCCTCAGAAGCAGCAGCTCAGTTGGGGGTTGACGGTTTTGGTCTACGCCTTTATTGTTTGGCAAAGTCATGTGCTGAAGCTGACCTTTTCCAAGGGCTGGACGGGAGTGGTGACCGCTAAGGAAGTCAAAAAGTACACCAAGATCCCTCAGGGACTGGCCTCCTTCGGAGTGGATGCCCGCAAGACCATGGGAACGTTGGCTGTTGCCTGCCATTGGACGGTGGAGAAGGACGATGGTTACATCGAGGCCGTTTCTTTCGACACCGATGAGATCTGGGAGGGTTACTTCGAGATTGGCGAGCGTGTGCGCTTCTACAAGAACGCCAAGATTCTCGTGAAGGCCCATCCTCCGAGAGAGGACGAAAACCTCATGTGCCCCCTTTGCGGCGTCCTGGTCATGGAGCCTGTCTGCCGCAAGTGCGGCGTGGATTTTACCGAGCGCGAGGAGTCGTCCCAAGCAGAATAATCCATCCATAAGGATCGTCCCACCGTATTGGTCAGGGCGATCCTTTTCACATAGGCGGGCTTTTGACCTAAGTTCCAGATAGTCTCTTGACAAAATCCTCTGCATCGTGTACAATATGTGTACTGACATTCCATCGCAAAGGAGAAGTACCATGACTGACATTCGCGCCATTCTGGCATCCATGACTCTTGAAGAAAAGGTAGGCCAGCTTTTCGTCGCCCGCCGTCCCCAAAATGATGAGGACGCCATGAAGGCCGTTACCGATTACCACATCGGCGGCTTTACCCTGTACGCCTGTGATTACGAGCATCGCACCCCCGAGGAGATCCGCGCCCTCATGGCCTCTTATCGCGAGGCCGCCAAGCTGAATCCCTTCATCGCCGTGGACTGCGAGGGCGGTCGTGTGGTGCGCGCTTCCAAGTACCCCGCTTTCCGTTCCGAGGGCTTCAAGTCCCCCCGCGATCTCTTTGCCGAGGGTGGCTACGAGCGGATCGACGCGGACACCCGCGAAAAGGCGGCGTTCCTGCAGGATCTGGGCGCCAATTTCAACTATGCCCCCGTTCTCGACCTGTCGGGAAACCCCGAGTGCTTCATCTACGACCGCACCTTCAGCCACGATCCCGATGCCACGGCTATCTATGCCAAGACTGTGGTCACCGCTATGAATGAGTGTGGAATGGTGGGCAGCATCAAGCATTTCCCCGGCTACGGTGACAACGTGGATACCCACACATCCATCGCCCGCGACAACCGCACCCTGGAGCAGTTCATGACCTGCGACCTTAAGCCCTTCATTGCGGGTATTGAGGCCGGTGCACCCATCGTGATGATCGCCCACAATATGGTGGCTTGCATGGATCCCGAGATCCCCGCCTCCCTCTCCCCCGCTGTTCACAAGCTTCTGCGGGAGGATCTGGGCTTTGAAGGGGTCATCATGACCGACTCTTTGGATATGAACGCAATTACCCTGTACACGGGCGACCGCGCGTCGGCTGTGCAGGCGGTGATTTCGGGCAACGACCTGCTCTGCTGCTCCACTTATTGGAAGCAGATCCCCGCTGTGCTGGATGCTGTCCGCGAGGGGCTGATCTCAGAGGAGCGCATCGACGAGTCTGTCCTGCGTGTGCTGAAGCTGAAGGCGGATTACGGGATCATCTGATCAGCCTCTCTTCCTGAACCACATCGCGGCAGGCCAGCCAAGGAGTGTGGGGGATAGGGCAACACGAGCCAAAAACATATTTTGACCGTCCCTGGGAAAGGGGGAGAGAAACTTCGGCGTTTGAGATGGTTCTCTTCCCCTTTCCCATATAACATTGGATAGAAACTTATAGATATAAACGAAAAATACCGCCCGGAAAACCGAGGCGGTATTTTTCTATCCAACAAATATACAGCAGGGAATTTTGGGCTCCGATCGCCGCCTCAGGCGGCGATCGGAAAGTACCGGGTGGTGAAATTACTTAATCTCAACAGTTGCGCCGGCCTCGACGAGCTGAGCCTTGATCTTCTCAGCGTCTTCCTTGGAGATGCCTTCCTTAACGGCCTTGGGGCAACCCTCAACCATGTCCTTAGCCTCCTTCAGGCCCAGACCGGTGATCTCGCGGATAACCTTGATAACGCCCAGCTTCTTGTCGCCGAAACCGGTCAGGATAACGTCGAACTCGGTCTTCTCCTCAGCAGCGGGAGCAGCAGCGGCAGCAGCGCCAGCGCCAGCAACAGCAACGGGAGCAGCGGCAGATACACCGAACTCCTCCTCAACAGCCTTAACGAGCTCATTGAGCTCCAGAATGGTCAGAGACTTGATCTCTTCAACAATAGCGGTAATCTTCTCGTTTGCCATTTCAATATACCTCCTGAAATGAATTTTTTCATGATTCCGTCATGCGCCTTTTCGGCGATGCGGTTGTGCGTTTTACGCAATTTGTGCGGCGGGGAATATAACCTCCGCCCGATTGGTTGGGCTTACAAAGCCCAGGCTATACAGCCCGTAGGCAATTAAGCCTCTGCGGGAGCCTCGGCAACAGCCTCGGTCTCGGCGGGTGCTGCACCCTCCTCCAGCTTCTCGGCCACGGCCTTGACGGCGTAGGCGAACTTGTAAACGGGGGACTGGATGCTGCCCAGGAACTTGGCGATGAGGACTTCCTTGGAAGGAATGTCAGCCAGCTCCTTAACGCCAGCGGCGTCAAGAATCTCACCGTCGCAGTAACCGGCCAGAATCTTGAAGGACTCGATCTTCTCGTCGTACTCCTTCAGGATCTTAGCGGGAGCGATGGGATCCTTCTCACTGATGGCGATAGCGGTCATACCCACAAGGTTCTCCTTGAGAGCGCCGTAACCGCAGTTCTCGCAAGCGCGACCGGTCAGAGAATTCTTCACGACCATGTACTTAACGCCTGCCTCACGCAGTGCCTTACGCATAGCGGTATCCTTATCGACGGTGATACCCTGATAGTTCACGATCACACCGCCGGCGGAAGCCTTAATGAGCTCAGTCAGCTCGGCAACAGCCTGCTGCTTCTGCTCCAGAATAGCATTACTCGGCATTTTGATTTTCACCTCCCTGTGAATTTGTGCGTCCGTTTTCCGTGAAACGGACAAAAAAAGAAATCTTTCTCCCGAAGCGCGCGCTTCACCGAGAAAGACTCACACAGGCAGACCGCAGGTATCCTGCAGTTCGCGTTTATATGATCTCCTCGGCAGGGAAGCTTACCTTTCGGTAGCACTTTTACGGGAACCTGCTGTCTTTGGATGGTTGGACTCGTACAGATCGGACACCTGTAACCACTCGTATATTATAGCATGCAAAGGGGGATTTGTCAAGAGGAATTTTTCAATTCCTTCGTAGAACAAATCCCCATATACGCGGTTCTATTTATGCAATTTGTACAACGTCGTAGGAATAAGCCTTATTGTCCATCCTTTTGGTTTTCGGCCATGATCTCGTCGAAGCTGCGGGCAACCACGGGCTCCTGCTCCTCCGCGGAGGTGTTTTCCACGGGAAGATCGAAGAGGGATTCGTCAAAGGCGGGAAGTTCGCTCTCGGCGGCAGGTGCCTCGGCAGGCGTCTCTGCGTCGAATTCGGGCAAGGGCTGCTCCTCAGGCATATTTTTCAGCTTGAAGCCGTTGATGACACCGGTGATGAGGTAAAACATGACCCAGGCGTGGATGAGAATATCCATCAGCATGGAAACATCAAAGGAGATCAAGAGGAAAAGACAATCGATGGAGAAGAACGCCAGTGCGCCGACCATCCAGCCCACCCGTTTCTTGGAAAAGATCCAGCAGAGCAGGTAGGGAACCGTCAGGATCAGACCCAGAACAAGGCCTACGATAATGGTGATGGTCTTTTCGTCGGCCGGAGCACCTTGAGCGGAGAGTTCGGCGACGATTTCGGCGGCGGACAGGGGGAAGAGCATGGGAATAGTCGCCGAGAACAGGAAGTAGCGGTTGGCGAAGGTGACGAAAAACAGGTTGATGACGGTGAAGATCAGTACCAGGAGCAGGTTGGCGCGGGAACGGTCGTAGGCCGTCTGTAGGTCGCCGCGGAGGGGCGGGCGTTGACTTTTGGGAGTGTTGGCGTTGAAATTCATGGTGGGTTCCTTTCGTATTTTGTATTGAATTTTCGGTAAAACGGGGTGAATGGGCCATTCTGCGGGGACTTAGTCCAGGCACGCCATATCCACGAGCCCCTTGAGGGCGGGGAAATCGTAGCAAGGAATCAGCACTTCAAAATTCCCGCCGATGTCCAGGCCGTAGTACCCGTGGGTCTTGCAGGAGAAGAAACCACTCTTGCGGATGCCGAACGCGGCATATTTCTCGGAGTTAAAGTCCTCGGGCTTGAGCCACATATCGATTTCGAAATCCTCATCGTACTCTCGGTAGCCGCGGATGTCGGTGAGGGGGATGCGGTAGAGCTCCTGGGCGGTGGCCATGCAGAGGTGCGCATCCTCGGTGTACATGGACACAGACAGGTTATCATAGCGGTTCTTCTTGCCGACGGGAATGGGGGTATCGCCTTTCATTTTATAGTGGAAGGGAAGAATGTCCACCGACAGCGCGCCCTCGGGAACGCCCAGCTCGCGGGCGGCCTCGGCGGCGGCTTCTTCCAAACGCTTGGATGCCTCGGTGAAGTCTATGGTTGCATGGTTCTCATTGGCGGACATCTGCTTGCGGCTGATTTTGCGTGCCTTGAAGTTGAAGACAATGGCGGCTACCAGCAAACCCATGTCGAGGACATGCAGAACGGGCATGGAGGCGTAGAGATTCAGGTTGCTTCCGCCAAAGAAGATCACCATGGCGGCAAGAAAACAAGCTACGCAGAGGATCCAGTACCGGTTTCCCTGCTGTTTCAGGGCTTTTTCCTCTTCCGTGGGCTCGTGGGTGGCGTACTCGTCCTCCACGACGGAAAAGGCGCTTTTCAGCTTGCTTTGTACCTCCTCGGACACCGTGGCGGCGAGGTAAGGGGTCTCGTCGTAGTCGGCAGCCTCACGGCTTTGGGTCTTGTTGACCGAAAATAGATTTTTCATAGGTACCTATCCTTTTATTGAAGGTTCTTGAGGGGGGCCGGGGGGGAACTTCTTGCAAGAAGTTCCCCCGAATCGCTCTCCTCAGATATCCGCGTCCTTCATGTACTCGGCGCCGTGGGCGGCAATGAAGGCTTTACGGGCGGGGAGGTCATCGCCCAGGAGGGTGTCGAACATGACGGCGGTCTGCTCGGCATCGGTGGGGGTGACGGCGATGAGTCGGCGGGTGGCGGGATTCATGGTGGTTTGGCTCATCATCTCGGCGGTGTTCTCACCCAGACCCTTGGAGCGCTGGATGGTGTACTTGGTCTTGCCCAGCTGCTTGAGGATGTCCACCTTCTCGAACTCGTCGTAGGCAAAGAAGGTCTCGTCCTTGGTGGTGATCTCAAAGAGGGGGGATTCCGCGATGAACACCCGTCCCTCGGCCAAGAGGGTGGGGAGGAGTCGGTAGAACAGGGTCAGGAGCAGGGTGCGGATCTGGAAGCCGTCCTCGTCGGCATCGGTACAGAGAATGATCTTGGACCAACGGAGCTGATCCAGATCAAAGGAGGCCAGATCTCCCTTCTTGGCCTTGGTCTTGGCCTTGCTGTCGATCTCCACGCCGCAACCGATGACACGGAGCAGGTCGGTGATGATCTCGCTCTTGAAAATGCGGTCGTAGTCGGCCTTCAGACAGTTCAGGGTCTTACCGCGGACGGGAATGACCGCCTGGAATTCGGCGTTTCTCGCTAGCTTGACGGATGTCAGCGCCGAGTCACCCTCCACGATGTACAACTCCCGCTTTTCGGGATCCTTGGAGCGGCAACCCACGAACTTCTCCACGCGGTTGGCAATGTCGATGGTGCCCGTCAGCTTCTTTTTGAGGTTGAGACGGGTGGTCTCGGCGGTCTCGCGGCTGCGCTTGTTCACCAGCACCTGGTTGACGAAGAGTTCGGCCTCGGTGGGATGCTCGATGAAGTAGACCTCCAGCTGGGAGCGGATGAACTCGTTGAGAGCCTCGTAGATGAAGGTGTTGTTGATGGCCTTCTTGGTCTGGTTCTCGTAGGAGGTCTGGGTGGACTTGGAGTTGATGACCAGCACCAGACAGTCGGCGATATCGGGGTAGGTGATGCGGGCCTCGTTCTTGGTGTACTTGCCCTGATTCTTCAGGTACTTGTCCACGGCGTAGGTGAAGGCGATCTTCACCGCCTTGTCGGGGGAGCCACCGTACTCCAGGTAGCTGGAGTTGTGGTAGTATTCCGTCAGGTGGACGGTGTTGGACACGCAGAAGGAGATGTCGGCCTTAACCTTGTACTCGGGCTTGTCGGCGCGGTCGCGGCCCTGGGTTTCCATGTGCCACAGCACGGGCTGGGTCATGGAGGAGGTGCCCACGATCTCCGTGATGTAGTCCGAGATACCGTTCTGATAAAGGAAGGACTGCTCGGTGAACTTGCCGTCGGGCTGTTGGATGAAGAGATCGAACCGTACACCCGCCGACACCACCGCCTGACGGTGCAGG
>JAZRIF010000082.1:0-1925 GCA_045645165.1 Eubacteriales bacterium | reverse complement strand
GCTTCACAGAATGTATTTTTATAGAAACCTCGATGGGAAATTTTAGGAGCGACGAGGGCGTCGCTCCCTACGGGTTTACAAATGCGCAAAGAACGAGGAGTTTCCCCCTCGTTCCTTCAAACGGCATAGTTATGCCAAGGTGGCCGCCATCACGGCCTTGATGGTGTGCATACGGTTCTCGGGCTCGTCGAAGACGATGGAGGCGGGAGACTCGAAGACCTCGTCGGTGACCTCCATGCAGTCGATGCCGAACTTGTCGTGGATCTGCTTGCCAATGGTGGTATTCAGATCGTGGAAGGCGGGCAGGCAGTGCATGAAGACGCACTGCTCCCCTGCGTTCTCCATCAGCTCGGTGGTGACGCGGTAGGGGGTCAGCTCGGTGATGCGCTCCTCCCAGACGGAATCGGGCTCGCCCATGGATACCCACACATCGGTGTAGATGACCGACGCGCCCTTGGTGGCCACGGTGGGATCTTCAATGAATTCCAGAACCGCGCCCGTCTCGGCGGCGATGGCCTGACACTGAGCCACCAAATCGGCATTGGGGAAATACTTCTTGGGGGCACATGCCACGAAGTGCATACCCATCTTGGCGCAACCCACCATGAGGGAGTTACCCATGTTGTAGCGGGCGTCACCCATGTAGACCAATTTAATGCCCTCAAGAGTGCCGAAATGCTCGCGGATGGTGAGGAAGTCGGCCAGAATCTGGGTGGGGTGGAACTCGTTGGTGAGACCATTCCATACGGGTACACCCGCAAACTTGGCCAGCTCCTCCACGATCTCCTGCCCATAGCCGCGGTACTCGATACCATCGTACATACGGCCCAACACCCGCGCGGTGTCGGCGATGCTCTCCTTCTTGCCGATCTGGGAGCCCGTGGGATCCAGATAGGTGGGATGCATACCCAGGTCGGCGGCGGCCACCTCAAAGGCGCAACGGGTACGGGTGGAGGTCTTTTCAAAGATGAGGGCGATGCTCTTACCCTCGCACAGACGGTGAGGGATGCCCGCGCGCTTCTTGGCCTTTAGATCGGCGGCGAGGTCGAGGAGGTAGGTGATCTCTTCGGGAGTGAGATCGAGGAGCTTTAGGAAATGGTTATTTTTCAGGGAAATCATGGGGGTGTCCTCCATATCTTTGTAAAGGTTCTTGAAAGGGGTTCGGGGGAAACTTCTTGCAAGAAGTTTCCCCCGAGCGTTCTTTTTACTTATTCTTGTTCTTGGCATCCACCATGGCCTTGACCTTGATGGGCAGACCGTAGAGGTTGATGAAGCCTGCGGAGTCAGCCTGATTGTAGTCGGACTCGCCGAAGGTGGCGATCTCCTCGGAGTAGAGGGAGTAGTCAGACCACACGCCTGCGTTGATCATGTTGCCCTTGTAGAGCTTCAGACGCACCTTACCGGTGACGGTCTCCTGAGTCTTGTCCACGAAGGCGGCCAGAGCCTCGCGCAGGGGGGTGAACCACTGGCCGTTGTAGACCAGCTCGGCGTAGGTGATGGCCAGCTTCTGCTTCTCGTGGAGGGTCATCTTGTCCAGACAAATGCTCTCCAGAACGCTGTGAGCCTTGTAGAGGATGGTTCCGCCGGGAGTCTCGTAAACGCCGCGACACTTCATGCCGACCAGACGGTTCTCCACGATGTCCAGAAGGCCGATACCGTTCTTGCCGCCCAGCTCGTTGAGGGCCAGAATGATCTCCTTGGCGGACATCTTCTTGCCGTCCAGAGCCACGGGCACGCCCTGCTCAAAGTCCAGCTCGATATAGGTAGGTACGTCGGGCGCCTGAATGGGGGAAACGCCCATCTCCAGGAAGCCGGGCTTCTCGTACAGAGGCTCGTTGCCGGTGTCCTCCAGATCCAGACCCTCGTGGGACAGATGCCAGAGGTTCTTGTCCTTGGAGTAGTTGGTCTCGCGGTTGATCTTCAGG
>JAZRIF010000081.1:0-15113 GCA_045645165.1 Eubacteriales bacterium | reverse complement strand
GAAAAGGGGTCTGGGGAAAAACTTCTTTCAAGAAGTTTTTCCCCAGGCGCTCTTTCGCGCCCCCACAAACCCAAATTTAAAAAATTCTATTACAGCAACGGCGCAAACAGCCGCAAAAGCCCCGAATAGAGATCGTAGAGCATATCGAAGCGGCGTTTCTTGAGGCTGACAAGCTCGCAACAGGCAAACGTCTTCTCAAAATCTGCTTTGACCGAAGAGATGACGGGGTGATCCACGAACATACAGGCGTTCTCAAAATGCAGAACCAAAGAGCGGTAGTCCAGATTGATGGAGCCCACCACCGCCTGACGGTCATCTGCCACAAAGACCTTGGAATGAATGAATCCGGGGGTAAATCTGTAAACTTTAACGCCGTTTTCTATGAGTTCCGGGAAATAAGACTTGGTCAGAGCGTACACGATTTTCTTATCGGGAACAGCGGGGACGATCAGCCGCACGTCCACACCCCGGCGGGCAGCCAAGGACAGGGCACGGCTCATTTCGTAGTCAATAACCACATAGGGAGAGTAGATATAGACGTAGTCGGTAGCCTGATTAATGATGTTCAGGTACACGTTCTCAGCCAGGATCTCGCTGTCTACGGGAGAGTCTCCGTAAGGCTGAACCAATCCTCCGCAACGGATGGATTCTGCGCGGTCGGGATCAGGCATATAGGTGGCCACTGCTTCCCGCGTATCGGTGGGACGGTTGGCGTTCCACATTTCCAGGAACAGCAGGGTCATGCTCCGCACACCCTCTCCCTCCAAACGCAGGAAATTATCCTTCCATTCTCCGAAGCGCTCATCCTCACCAATGTATTCATCAGCGAAATTGGCGCCTCCCGTATAGCCAACATGGCCATCGATGACCAGAATCTTACGGTGATCGCGGTGATTCATGACTACGGCGTAAATGGGGCGGTAACGGTTGAAGGAAATACAGCGGATTCCACAAGACTCCAACTGCTTCCAATAATCACGGGGTACGTAGGAAATACTCCCTACGTCATCATATATGAGGCGCACCTCCACCCCTTCGGCAGCCTTCTTCTTGAGGAGTTCCAGCACGGGATCCCACATTTTGCCGGGGCGAATGATGAAATACTCCATGAATATGAAGCGTTCGGCAGCTTCCAGATCCTGCAGGATATTCTGCCATCCCTCGCGGCAATCGGCGTAGTAGTCCGCCTTCGTGTCGCGATAGACGGGAAATCCGTTCTTGTCGAGATAATGGCATTGACCTAATAGATATTTGTCCTCACGACGGACAGGTACGCTGGCAGGGTTGGACAGATCGAGATTCATGTTCCCGTACTTATAGGACTTCAGCATTTCCCTGCTGGTATCCAACGCGCGGCGAAGCTTGCGCTTGGGTCTCTTACCACCCGAAATCAGGAATATGATCCCGCCGAAAAGAGGAAACACCAAAATGGGCACGATCCACGCCATCTTGATCTGGGGATTGCCGGGACGGTTGATGATGAAGACAACCGCCGCCAAACTCAGAAGATTAAAGGCAAACGCTATGGGCAGATAGTAAGCAGACAGGTAGAAAACTATGAAAAACAGCCAGGCAAGCTGGATAGCAATACCCAAACTGACCAGAACAACACGGGAAAAGAGCTGACGGAGCAGCTTCATGAAGCTCCCCCCTTTCGGTAAAACATTGGAATTTATTCTATTATATCCCCACATCATGAATAGGGTGTGAACAACAGAAAAATTCCCGCTGTTTTTCTGAATTTGTCCCTTGACATATGCTTGAGTTTATGGTACACTACGGCCATACGGAAAATCGGAGTTTATTGGCCAGGGGCTTTGCCCCCGCCCCCCCACCAAAGGGACTTTTGAAAAAGTCCCTTTGGAATCTTCAAAACTTTAACAAGTATTATCAAATAATTCTTTTTAAAAGTTTTAGGGGTCAAGCCTCTTTTGAAAAAGGGGCATGCGGGGTGCAGGGGCAGAGCCCGCCCCGCTAAACCCAAATTTGTATACGCAAAGAAAGGAGCTTCCCATGCCCGCATATTCCGCGCAGGTTCGCACATTGATTCTCCCGCATTCGGGGCGTTCTCTGACCTTTGAACTGGAACGCAAGTCGGTGAAGAACCTCAATCTACGCATCCGGCGGGATGGGACGATACACCTGTCCATTCCCAAGCGGACGACCATAGCCGCCGCAGAAGCCTTCCTCAAGGATCGCGAAGACTGGATCCTGCAGGCGTTGGCTCGCATAGAAAAGCGAGCAGAGGCCCATTCCATAGACAAAACGGTGGGCGATTCCCTGCCCTATCTGGGAGGGATGCTGGAGATCCTATGGCAGAAGGGCACCCCCGCCCGCGTGGAAGCCGATATGGAAAACCGCCGCCTGACCGTAACCCTTCCCGATCCCACCGATCCCGACCTGCGTGCCGCCGCTGTCGAAACCTTCGAAAAAGCAGAATCGCAAAAGCTGGTAACGGCTCTCGTGAACCGCTACTACCCGATCTTCGCCGAACGTGGGGTTCCCTTCCCCGCCCACATCCGTATCAAAAACATTCGATCTCGCTTCGGAAGCTGCGCTCCCGCTACAGGCTCCCTGAACTTTGCCGCGAGACTGTGCGAATATCCCCTGCCCTTCGTTGAATACGTGGTGGTTCATGAGCTTTGCCATTTCCTGCAGGCCAACCATTCCGCCGCTTTTTGGCGGGAGGTAGAACGGGTACTCCCCGACTATCGGGAACGGGAGCGGCTCGGAAAACAGTAACGTGAAACCGCATCCCTCAGGCCTGCGCCCAAGGGATGCGGTTTCTTGTTATGTATATGATTACAGCAGTTCCAGAAGAACGGCATCCAGCGCACCGACTTGAATCTCACGACCGTCGACGGTACAGGTGACCGCATCACGGGAGGGATTGACCAGTATCTGAGCGCGGGTACCGTCAGGCAGCTCCCAAGCCGAAGTCAGTACGGCGGGAAGCGTCAGGGTATGGTTGGAGTACCTGCAGGTAAAGAACACCGTAGCGCAATCCACGGGCAGGGCGGGGATCATGCGGCCTGCGTGGAGGTAGGGCTTGGCCTTCTCTCGATAAAAGCGGGTCAGATTCGCAATGAACCGCAACGCTGTTTCCTTGTGAGGACGGTTCACGAAATCCCGCGTGCCCCAATGATCCATGAGCTCTCCGTCGGGAGTCAGCACCAGGGTCATGCAATCTCCCGCCGCAAAGGAGTAAGCCAAACGGTAGGGGAGGCTATCCTCCTCCTCGGGGATGTTACTGCAAACCTGGTTGCCCATGAAATTGCGAAGGTATTCGTGGTACAGGTAAGCATACAGAGGAACGGGACGCCCGATCATGTAGTTGAGTTCAAAGCGGTTGTCGCTGAACAAGAGATTCCCGATGAAGGGTTCAGCCGCAGCAGACTCACAACCGAAGAGCATCTCGGGGGCAAGGTTATTCCACTCGGTCAGCATGCTCTGCATGTTGGCAGTCATCCAGCTGCCGGGTGCGGGCGGATGGCCGTGGTCGCGGCTGTAGCAGAAATACTGTCCGCCGCCGTGGTTCTGATCCAAGATCTGGGCGTAGTCCACACCGCCCTCAAAAAGAGGCGTATAGGCCTCGGTCAAGAGATCCCGTCCCACAGGAGAGGCGGGGCAGATATCGTAGCCGGAACGCTGAGCCGTACAGATCTTACTGATGGCCACCTTACCGTCGGGGCCTGCACACATGCCACTCTCCAAACCCCGTTTCTCGTATTCCGCGCGGCAATCGTAGTCATCGACAAGACGACTCTGCGCGGTATACCCGAAGCCCGAGCAGTACACACCCAACAAATCCCCCTTTTCGTGGAGGGTATCCTTGAATTGGTTGAAATTCTCTACTCCGCCAAAGGGAGGCCAGACGTAGGGAGGTGCCCAGGGAGCCGTTCCCTCCCAATGCATAAGAAGCACCAAAAGACGGCTGTCGGCCGCGCGTCGAATCTCATCCAGCAGAGGGAGCGCATTGGTATACGGATACAGGGCGTTGGGGGTCATGTCATCGGTGTCATGGATACCGCGAATGGGGTAGGAGACCACCAGCGGGGAATCCTCATACCATTCCGGCAAGCTTGCATTGTCTCGAATCTTGACAGCGCGGGGAGGCAAACAGGACTCAAACCACGTGCGGTACAGCTCCGCCGCGGCTTCCCAACGTCCCTCTGTAGCTGTCCAGACAATGGAGTACGCCATGTCAAAGGTCTCACCGAAATCCACACCGCAGAACAGGCGCATTTGCATGGTGGTGCCGTTGCCATCTCCAAAGAAATCAATGGCTTTAACACCGCGTGCGGGATCGTGTGCACCCAGATACAGCCCCGCATCCGACCAGATATAGGCCATCATCTGGGAGGAGACCATGTTGGGGAACAGGGAGTAGCATCCGATGGAGGGGTATTCGGGATCCCAGAAGCGGAAATCGGTTTGCGCACGGGTAGTGTTGTTGGAAACCAGCACACCCTCGTTATAGGGGAGCAGGATCTCACCGCCGTTGCCTTCCGTGTTTTCTTCCTCCAGCGCAGGCAGAGTCAGGCGGGGGAAGTCCACCCACTCCACAAACACATCCTGATTTTCAGGGCTTACGGACACGCGCCATGCGGCGCTTCCCTCTTCCTCCGTGAGGAAGACCTGTACCGTCAAGCCTTCGTGGGGCACGGGGAAATTGGTGTATACCGCTCCTGTTTGCGTTTCCCGACAGGTAGCGGCATCATAAACGGTATAGTGTGCCGTCTGACCGTCGCGGTCACGCAAACGGATGCGGAACAGCGGGGTAGGCGCGGAAATCCGCTCCTTGCCGTTCAAAATCAGCGAGGATATTTGTCCTGCCGTGAAATCAACAGTCAGGGTCAGGTTGTTCAACTCATAGGTACGCATGGAAAACCTCCTTGTTGTTGTACACTTTTGTATCGTTTATAGCAATAAATGGGTTCACAGGTTCACTGATCGGGTTAATAGGCCAATCCATTCCTCCCGCGCGCGGGCGGTCTCCCACGCTTCTTTGGTCTCTGCGAGGAGGGCTTTCACCTCGTCCTTGCGGGTTGAGGCGGCGACGAGGGCTTTCAGCTTTTCCTTTGTATGTGCCATCTTTATCCCTTATCTCCGTATCCTCACCAAATTGTCAATTCCCTTGGACAGCGCTTCGCACAGCGCGTCCACCTCCGCCTCGGTATTGAGTGCCGAGAGGCTGACACGCAGGGAGCAGTCGGCATCAAAGGCAGACAGTCCGAAAGCGGCCAGGGAGGGGCTGATTTTCACCGAATGGGAGGAGCAGGCCGAGCCGCTGGACACGCATATGCCTTGGGCTGACAGGTAGTTGAGCATGGTCTGGGACTTGATGGAGGGGAGGGTGAGGTTGAGAATGTGGGGGGCGCGGTTTCCCGCAGGAATGTTCATCTGCACCCCCATATCGCGGAGCTTCCCTTCCAGACGATCACGGAGGGCGGTCATCTTGGCGTGATCAACCGCGCGGGTGGCAAAGCCCGTTTGCGCCGCCGCGCCGAATCCTGTGATACCGATGATATTCTCGGTGCCCGACCGCAATCCGCTCTCCTGCCCGCCGCCCGTCAAAAAGGCGGTGATGCGCTTGGTCTTGATGATGTCGGGGTGGATGTACAGGGCGCCTACGCCCTTGGGGCCATGGATCTTATGGGCGCTGATGGTGACCAGGTCGGCGTGGATAGAGGCGGGGGTGAAGGGCACCTTCAGAAAGCCCTGCACCGCGTCGCAATGGGTGACGGTGCGGCTGTCCTTGGCCTTGGCGGCGGCGAAGACACGAGCCACATCGAAGTGTGCCCCCGTCTCGTTGTTGACCATCACCATGGACACGAGAAGGGTCGGCACTTCCAGAGCGGAAATGGCGGCTTCCACGTCCAAAACGCCATTTTTCGTGGGAATCCGCACCACTTCGAGGCCGTCAGCCTCCAATTTCTTCATGGCTTCCTCCACCGAGGGATGCTCACAGTCGGTGGTGACGATGCGGTTTCCGAAGCGGCGGGGCTTGGCGTAGACGGTACCGTAGATGGCCAAGGCCGAGGCCTCGGTGCCGCAGGAGGTGAAGATCAACTCGTTCGGCTTGACCGCCTTAACGCCGAGAGCCGCCCCCACTTGTGCGCGGGCGCGGTTCAGTAATGTATGGGCCGCCTGCCCCACGCCGTGGAGGGAGGAGGGGTTGCCGAAGACTCCCATGGCCTCGGTCATGGCGGTCATCGCCTCAGGGCACAGGGGGGTGGTGGCGGAGTTGTCGAGGTAGATGGTTTGCATGGTGTTTCTCGATTCTTATTCTTATGTGAAATGAAAATTTCAAATTTGGGTTTATCGGTGGGTTCGTTCCCCCGTTCTCCGACCTTCCCCTTTGGGGAAGGGGGACCATCCGAAGGATGGTGGATGAGGTAAAAACCATTGGAAAATAACATGTTTTCGGACAAGCCTCACCCACCGCTCCGCGGTCCCCCCTCCCCAAAGGGGAGGGTCTTGGAGAGCCGCGTCAGCCCGATAAACTCCAATTTACCGTCTGAACGTCAGTGACGCCTGCATCTGCTCGACCTCAGTCAGGTGGGCGTCGTAGTTTTCGGGCAGGGCGGTGTAGGTCATGACCACGATCATGTAGCCAAACACGCAAATGGACTGGCGGCACTTGTAGGTCACACCGCTGAGAGAATAGGTATACTCATAAACGGTAGCCTTTTTGCCGCCCATCTTGGACTCGGTAGGCTCGGCGGTGGGGGTGTAGTCGGTCAGAGCATCCTTATAATACTTCTCGGTGTTCTCCCAGTAATCCGCCACGCTGTAGTTTTCGGCATCGGGAACGTAGCCCACCACGGTCACGTTGGAGCGATCGGTCTCGGATGCGTACACCAGCGCGGCGGCCTCGGCGTTGCCCACTACCCAGGACTCAGGCGCGAAGAAGCGGTAAGCTACGTCGTTGTTGGTGATCAGCTTCATGCCCTCGGGAACGTTGTCCACGCTCGGGATTTTCTTCTCGTCATCGCTTCCCTCAAAGGGGTCGGCGTAGAATATGATGTTCTCCAGAATGCCGTCCACGGTGTCCAGCCAGCGGTCAAAGATGTCCGCCTTGGAGGAATAGGTGAACAGGTAGAAGCGCCCCTCCACCTTGGTCAGCACCTGACGGAAGCGGTAGGTCTCGCCGCTCTTGACGGCGGTGTAGGTGATGTCCTTGGCCTTGTAGCTGCCCAGGGTAGCGTCGAACTCCTTCTCGGCCTTGTATCCGCTCATTTTGGAGATATCCGCGACGTGGGCGGCGAAGAAGTCATCCAATCCGGCAGTGGTGTCTTCTTCCCCATCGACGGCAGGCTTATCAAAATGCACTTCGGCCATGGAGACCGCCGTTCCTTCGGCCAGGGAATAGTGTGCGCCGGATACGCCGCTCTCGGTGTTCACCGTCCATTGGGTGGGCACGAACAGGCGGAAATATTCCCCCTTGCAGGTGGCGTACTGGTAGCCCTCGGGCACTTCGCTGTCGCCGGAGCAGGCAACCAAAGAGCCCGCCAGCATGCACAGCGCCAGCAGGGTACAAAGCAAACGGACAACGGTGAGGTTTTTCATGTCGTGATCTCCTGATTTCGGTTTGTCTTGATGATGATACACAATGAATGTCAATTCAAATTGGGGTTTTCAGGGCAGGGGTTTCACCCCTGCACCCCACCAAGAACCTTTTTGAAAAAAGGTTCTTGGATCTCCAAAAACTTACAAAAAGGGTTATTTATCAATATTTTTTTGAAAGTTCTTGAAAAGGGGTCTGGGGAAAAACTTCTTTCAAGAAGTTTTTCCCCGGGCGCTCTCTCGCTCCCCTACAAACTGCAATTTACCCCCCGATGACGGCGTCGGCGGCGGCCATGATGGCCAGCTTGCCGCTCTCGTAGGTGAGGCCGCCCTGGAAGAAGGCGGTATAGGGGGGACGGACGGGGCCATCGGCGGAGAGCTCGATGGAGGAGCCTTGGGTAAAGGCGCCTGCCGCCATGATGACGGGGTCGTTGTAGCCGGGCATCGCCCAAGGCTCGGGGGTCACGTGGGAATCCACGGGAGAGCCTGCCTGAATGCCGCGGCAGAAGGCGCAGAGCCCCTCGGCCGAGCCCGTGATCACCGACTGGATGATGTCGTGGCGGGTTTCGTTCCACGCAGGCTCCACGGCAAAGCCCAGAGCGTTGAAGATGTAGGCCGCCAGATGGGCGGTTTTCAGTGCCTGAGCGGTGGTGTGGGGGGCGTAGAACAGACCCTTGTAGAAGGTCTTGTTGTGGCCGAAGGTAGCGCCCACTTCCCCGCCGACACCCACCGAGGTGAGGCGGTAGGAGCAGAGCTCCACAGCGCGCTTGGTGCCCGCCAGATAACCGCCGGTCTCGGCCATGCCGCCGCCGGGGTTCTTGATGAGAGAGCCGATGATGAGGTCAGCACCGACTGCGGTGGGCTCAATGGTCTCCACGAACTCGCCGTAGCAGTTGTCCACCACCACGAAGCTGTGGGGAGACACGCGGTGGACGAACTCGGCCAGCTCACCGATCTCGGAAACCGACAGGGTCTTGCGGTTGAGGTAGCCCTTGGAGCGCTGGACAAAGACCATCTTGGCGCGCTCACCCAGCTCGGCCAGCTTCTGTTCAATGGTGGCGTAGTCGAAATGGCCGTCGTCGGTGAGGTCGACCTGATCGTAGTCCACCCCGAAGTCCTTGAGGGAGCCGTTACCGGGGGTGCCACAAAGGCCGATGACCTCCTCCAGGGTATCGTAGGGCTTCCCTGCCACCGACAGCATAGTGTCGCCGGGGCGCAGAATGCCGAAGAGGCCGATGGTGAGGGCGTGGGTGCCGCTGACGATCTGGTGGCGGACGATGGCGGATTCCGCGCCCATGACCTCCGCCCAGATCTCGTCCAGGACGTCGCGGCCGCGGTCGTCGTAGCCGTAGCCGCTGGTGCCGTCGAAGTTGGTCATGGCCACGCGATGCTCGCGGAAGGCGTCCATGACCCGTTCGGTGTTCTCAAAAGAGATGCGGTCGATCTCGGCGAAGTAGGGGGCGAGGGCGATTTCCGCCTCGGCGGTGAGGGATTTGATTTTATCAGAGATGTGCATAGTGGTTGTGGTTTCCTTTATGTAGTGGTGTTTTTTTCAAATTTGGGGTTAGCGGTGGGTTGGCACGCCCCATCGTAGACCCTCCCCTTTGGGGAGGGGGGACCGCGGGGCGGTGGGTGGGGCTATAACCAGGAACATATTGTCACCCATGGGTTTTTACCTCATCCACCACCTTCGGTGGTCCCCCTTCCCCAAAGGGGAAGGTCGGAGAACGGGAGAACGAGGGAACTCCCCGCTAAACTGCAATTTACTTCTTTCTCTTCCGGCAAAGATACTCGTCAATCTTTTCCTTGACGTTATCGGGGATCTCCTTACGGATAGGGCAGAACACGGCATTGGCCATGCGCTCTGCAAAGGCGGTGATGAGGGTAATATCGGTCTCCATGTTCTCCACCTTGATGATCTCGGCGGTGTCGTAGCTGTTATGGATGGTAGCCGCCTCGCGGGGGGAGATGCGGGCGAAGGAGATGGCGGGGATGCCCTTGTCGGCGAAGGGGGTGGAGTCGCTGGAGTAAACCTCCTGGTAGGGGTCGATGAGGATGCCCAGCTCGCGGCCGAGGTAGCTGATGTAGGAGACAGCGGCCTCCTCGGAGGTACAGCAGGCGATGAGGTGACCCATGGTACAGCCGATCATGTCGAGGTTGATGCAGAGCTTGATCTGGGGGAGGGCGTCCTCATGGTTGGCGCAGTAGGCCTTGGAGCCCAGAAGTCCCCGCTCCTCGCTGCCGCACCAGATAAAGCGCAGAGTGCGCTTATGTGCATGGGTGGTGAAATACTCGGCCAGCGCCAAGAGTCCCACCGAGCCCGACATGTTGTCGTAGGCACCCTCCGAGAGGGAGGTGGAATCGTAGTGGGCGGTGAAGACGATTACTTCGTCGGATTCACCGGGGAGATCGAGGACGACATTGCGGGATTTGCCCACGTACTCGTCCTGCGAGAGGGTGATCTTGGCGGTCTTGGCGTTGCTCTTAATGAGGGCGACAGCATCCTTGGCGTTGATATTGACGCAGGGGAGCTTCTCCACGCCCTCGCAGACCATAGCGCGGAGCTCGCGGCGGTCGATGTTGCGGTCGGCGTAGTTCACGCTTCCGTCGTAGGTGATGATGCCCACAGCGCCGTATTCCAAGAGGTCGCGGTAGCGCCAGTAGCCCATGTAGCCGTCAAAGAGGACGATCTTCCCGCGGCAGCCCTCCAGGGCGTACTTGTCCTTCCCCGCCAGATAGTAGAGGGGAGCCTCCACCTCATGGGAGCCTGCGTTGAGGTAGCCCTTGCAGGGGATCTCTACGCCATCAACGGTGAGGGTATCTTCATGCATGGTGGCCATCTGGACGTCGAATTCCTCGATGGTGGCGGTTACGCCAAAGGAGGCGCAAATATCGCGGATGTACTCGGCGGCTTTGAGCTCCTCGGGGGAGCCGCCCATACGAACGTAGGCGGTGTCGATAAAGATTTGTTGGATAAGTTTGGGATCCATGGAAAACTCCTTTTGGTAAAAAATACTCAGCTATATTTTCTCAATTCTTTCAGCTTGCTGATTTTGGGGGTGGGCTTATGGGGCAGATCCAACAGGAATCGGATGTTATTCCAATCACCCGTATTGATACGGATCAGCTTTTTTTCTTGGTGAAAAAGGTGCAGATAATAGGTCGGACGAACCGAAACGGATGTCGTTACGATATAGCTGACTTCTCTAAACGAAACCGTCTTCCTCTTTCTCGGCGTGACAAGGGTGAGTTCTTTCTCAGTCAAATTGATCGCGATGGAGAATTTGGGCAAGTAAATCCCGTAGTACCAAAAGCAGGGCCACAGGCCGACACATCCCAACAGGGCGATCAAGGCGACTGCCGCAGGAATACTGACAGTATCACCGGAAAATCGAACCGCGAAGGCGAGCGAAACCGCGAAAGCGGCCGTACAGAGCAGAGCCCCCATGAGCAACGCCCCAAACTCAGGCTTCGACAGTCCACAGGGGGTGACATGGATCATGTGAATATTCTTTTTCATTCTTCGGGTTCCTCCTTTTTCTTGAGCCGTCTGATTTCGGCCTCCAGCTCGTCGATGCGCTCGGACAGTTCCCGATTCTCCTGCTTGTTATGCAGGTACAGCTCCCACAGCAGGACGAAAATCGTAGCGAGCAGGAGCGACGTGCCGAGAAACAGCCACACGATTCGCGATTCATTCTCCATATCCGACATGAGCCAGCCAAAGCCGGTCAGATACAGCCCTGCGAAGGATGCGACAAGACAAAGCAATACTCTGAGCAATCTTTTCATATCATACCATCCTTCCTAATACGATTTTTTAAAGTTCTTTGGAGTCCAGAACCTTTCTTTCAAGAAAGGTTCTGGTCGCCGAAGGCCGTTCTCCTTACTTTCTCAGCCACGCCACGGTCAGCTCCACGCAGGCCTCGGCGTCGTTGAGGTCCAGCATCTCCACGCCCGAGTGGATGTAGCGGGTGGGGATGGACAGAGCGGCGGCTCTCACACCTGCGCCGCTCATCTGCATGGCGGCGGTATCGGTACCGCCTGCGGCGAGGATCTCGAACTGGTGCTTGATGTCGTTCTCCTTGGCCACAGCGGCGAACTCCTGAGTCAGCTCATAGTCGCAGATGACAGAGCTATCCTTCAGCTTGATAGCCGCGCCGCCGCTGACCGAGCAGGCCATGGGCTTAGCGCCTGCGCTGTCGCCGGTACCGGTGACGTCGTAGGCAATACCAATATCGGGGGTGATGCCAAAGGTAGCGGTCTTGGCACCGCGAAGGCCGACTTCCTCCTGAACCGAGAAGACGAAGTATACGTCGTCGGCCACGGGGGTCTCCTTCAGCTTTTCGGCGATCTTCACCAGCACGGCGCAACCGATGCGGTCGTCCAGAGGACGGCCTGCGATGCGGCGGCCGCAGAGGCGGGTGATGCTGCCGCTGAGGGCGCAGTAGTCACCGATCTGCACCTTGCGCTCGGCTTCCTTCTTGTCCTTGGCGCCGATGTCGATATAGCACTTCTCGGCCTTGAGGTCAGCGGGGGCGGTGCCCGTCTCGGGGACGAGGATACCCTTCAGACCGTTTGCGAAGGTGACCTCCGCATACGCGGCGGCGACCCAGTTGATGCCGCCGATGGGGTTGACACGAATGAAGCCGCTGTCCTCGATGTAGGTCACGAGGAAGCCGATCTCGTCCATGTGGGCGCAGAGCATGATCTTCTTGCGGTCTGCCTCGGGGGCGGTACCGTACTTGACGGCGATGAGGTTGCCCATGGCATCGTTGTAGCACTTATCCGTAATGGGAGCGACAATGGTCAGAAGCTTGTCCGAAATGGCCTTCTCTCGGCCCGAAATGCCGCGCACGGCGACAAGAGTTTTCATCAGGTTCAGCATATATTTATTCCTCCGTATATTTCATTGTTATGAGGGCATGCAGGGGCTTTGCCCCTGCACCCCACCAAAGAACTTTTTGAAAAAAGTTCTTTGGAATCTCAAAAACTTTTCAAAAGGGCTATCTATCAATACTTTTTGAAAGTTTTTGAAAGGGGGCCCGGGGGAAAACTTTTTTTGAACTGCTCGCAGTTCGGTTTTCCCCCGATCGTTCCCCTCGCTCTCAGTCCAGCTTCCAGTTCCGCAGCATGGCGATGACCAGGTCGCGGGTCTGTTCGAAGTCCTCAAAGCGAGCCACGTTGGACGCGCTGTGGATATAGCGGGTGGGCAGGGACAGACCCAGCACGCGGACGCCCGTGAGGGCACGCTGGATGTGGGCGGCGTCGGTGCCGCCGGTGAAGGCCTGCTTGAGCTGCACCTTCAGACCCTTCTGCTCGGCGGTCTGGCGGGCGAAGTCGATAAAGCCCATGTCGTAGATGGTACCGCGATCGCACAGGGACAGGGTACCGCCCTCGCCCTGCTTGGAGACGAAGTTGCGTCCCGCGCCGGGGAGGTCGTTGACCGCTGTCGCTTCCAGAATGATGGCGGTGTCGGGCTGAATGCCGAAGGCGGCCACGTTGGCGCCCGAAATGCCCACTTCCTCACAGCAGGTGAAGGCGAAGCAAACGTCGAAGGGCAGATTGCAGGGCTCGCGGTGGAGATCACGCATGATCTCGATGAGCAGGGCGCAACCGGCGCGGTCGTCCAGCGCCTTGCCCTTCATCATGCAACCGTCCTTACCGAAGGTCACGAAATCCGATGCAAAGGTGGCATAATCGCCCACCGAGACGTACTTCTTGGCATCCTCTCTGTCCTTGGCGCCGATGTCAATGTACATGCTCTTGACGGGAGTGGCCTTGGAGCGCTCCTCGGCGGTCTGGAGGTGGATGGCCTTGGAGGCGATGACACCGTGCAGCTTTTGCTTGTCCCCCACGATGACGTGGCGGCCGCACAGCACGCGGGGATCCATACCGCCCACAACACCGAACTTGAGGTAACCCTCCTCGGTGATGTCGCGGATCATGAAGCCCACCTCGTCCATGTGGGCGGAGAGCATGATGCGGCGGGGATTCTCGCGGTTGTAGTCCAGACCGCGGCCGCGGATGACGGCGATGAGGTTGCCTGCCTTGTCCACGGTGTAGGCGTCGCACTCGCCCTTGATCTGCTCAATGATGGCATCGCGTACCGCGTCCTCACAGCCCGAAGGGCCGAAAGCGAGGGAGAGCTCGCGGATGAGATTCAATCCTGCAAATTTCATTTTCCGAATACCTCCCCGATCTCCTTGGATTTGATGAAGGCCGATACGACCTTCTTGAGGGCATTGGCGTCATCCATGGACAGCGCCTCAGCCGAGGTGTGCATGGACTTGAGGGGCAGACTGCACAGGGCGGTGGGGATACCGTCGGCAGAGATGCCCAGCACGTTGGCGTTGGTGCCCGTACTGCCGGGGCAGGCGTCCAGGGTGTGGGGGATGTTCCCTGCGCGGCAGAGGTCGGTGACCATGCGGGTCAGCTTGCGGTTGGTGATGGGAGACACGGCAATGGCCACACCCGAGCCAAAGGCGGGGAGACCCATGTCCTTGGTGTCGGGAGTTTCGGCGTGGGTCACGTCCAGCACCAGGGCGTAGTCGGGACGGATACCGAAGCCGGCTACCCGCGCGCCCGTCATGCCCGTTTCCTCGTAGGCCGAGAACAGGAAGTAGACGTCGCCCGCCAGATCCTTCTTCTGGACCGCGTCGATGCCGAAGATGGCGCAGGCACCGCAGGCCTTATCGTCAAAGGCCTTGCCCGCCAGAACGTCGTTCAAAAGCTCTGCGTAAATGGGCTTGAAGCCCACGGGAGTGCCGATGGGGCAAAGCTCCTCCAGCTCCTCCTTGGTGTATCCCGTGTCAATGAGCATCTCCGACAGGGGGGTGAGCTTTTCCATGTCGGCGGCGGTGGACAGGTGGGGAGCCTTGGCGGCGAACACGCCGAAGATGCGCTCCTTGCCGTACACGGTCACCTCGCTGGCGGGCAGGATGCGGGTATCCACGCCGCCGATGTTGGTGACGGTAAGGAAGCCGCCCTCCCTCACGCCCGTAACCATCATACCGATCTCGTCAAAGTGGGTGTCCACCAGGATCTTGGGGGCATTCGGACGGCCGCATTTCTTGATAAACAGGTGATTGCCCAGAGCGTCGGTTCTGTATTCGTCGAACACGCCGCCAACAAGGCTCTTGAGTTCTTCCCTGCCTCGGCGCTCGTTGCCGCTGACCGACATGATGCCACAGAGGGAGATGATGAGTTCTTTCAGAGTCATTTGTATGTTTTCCTTTCTTTTGGGTTGGGTTTTTCTTTTCAAATTTGGGTTTGTCGGTGGGTTCTCCAATGACCCAATGTAGGGACGGGCGTCCTCGACCGTCCGTGACCTACCCATTAAAGTTTGTTGTCGGATCAAGGATATTTCGGACAGTCGAGGACGCCTGTCCCTACAGATTCAATTTGTTGGCCGGACTCAAACCCCCCGCTAAATCCCAATTTACAAGTCCATGACAATATTCCGGAACACTTCCCCGCGCTCCTCGAAGTTCTTGAAGGCGTCGAAGCTGGTGCAGGCGGGGGAGAGGAGTACGGTGTCCCCCTCT
>JAZRIF010000080.1:0-11800 GCA_045645165.1 Eubacteriales bacterium | reverse complement strand
GGTCTCTGACGTGGTTTCCTCCAACGGTTCCACCTCTCAGGGTTCCGTCTGCGGCTCTACCCTGGCTCTCATGGACGCCGGTGTGCCGATCTCCGCTCCCGTTGCCGGTATCTCCTGCGGTCTGATCACCGCCGAGGACGGTTCTTGGGATACCATGATCGACATCCAGGGTCTTGAGGACTTCTACGGCGACATGGACTTCAAGGTTGCCGGTACTCACAAGGGTATCACCTCCATCCAGATGGACCTGAAGATCGACGGTCTGACCCCCGAGATCATCAAGCAGGCTCTGGAGCAGACCCACGCAGGCCGCGTCTACATCATCGACGAGGTCATTCTCAAGGCCATTCCCATGCCTCGCGAGACCGTTTCCAAGTACGCTCCCAAGATGACCGTCATGAAGATCGATCCCGACAAGATCCGCGAGGTCATCGGTAAGGGCGGCTCCGTGATCCAGAAGATCCAGGCCGAGTCCGGCGCCAAGGTAGACATCGACGACGACGGTACCATCCGCATCGCCGCTGTGAACGCCGCTCAGGCCGAGGCTTGCCAGTCCGCCATCGCCGCCATCGTCTTCGAGCCCGAGGTAGGCGCCGTCTACACCGGTAAGGTCACCGGCATCAAGGAGTTCGGTTGCTTCGTGGAGTACGCCCCCGGTAAGGAAGGCATGGTCCACATCTCCAAGATTGCCAACCGCCGCCTGGAGCGCGTCGAGGACGCAGGCATCGAGGTCGGTACCGTCGTGAAGGTCAAGTACCTGGGTCTGGATAAGAAGGGCCGCATGGACTTCTCCATCAAGGACGCTGACTAATCATAACCCATTCCGTACCCGCCGACCTCGGCGGGTACATCCAAATACCGAAAAATTACAGGAGGTATCATTATGGCCAACCCCAATGACCGCGGCTTCAACACGGTTCAGAACAGCCGTGTCGCCAAACGAGAGAAAACCAACACCCTGCAAAAATACACCTTTCTCGCCGTAGTGGCCATGTTTGCGCTGGCCGTCGCCTTGGTGGTGGTCATGGCCGTCAGCGGCCTCGTGGCCAATCTGGGCAGCGGCGCGAATCGCCCCGACAATGAAAGAGTGGATTGGGGCTCTTTCACCGTCACCGCCACCGATACCCTCTACGGAGACTTGGTGCTGGTCAACAACGACCATGCCTACACCTTCCCCGCTACCGGAGATCACCTCTCCGAAATCTACGTCACATACGCTTCCCACACCCCCCGCAAGTATGTCCAATCGGGTCTCTCGACCTATATGGACACCGATGCACTCAAGGCGCTGGATACCATGCTCGTGGACTTCTACAACACTACGGGCAAGGATAACGTCCAGATCCGCTATGCGTACCGCGACTTTGAGACCCAAGAGCAGTTTGAAATCGCCGCAGGTCACTCGGATCACCACACGGGTCTTGGTACGCAGCTCAAGTACGAGCACAACGGAAACGCATACGCTTTCTCTACCGATCCCGACGGTACCTACAACTGGCTCTTCGATAACTGCCATAAATACGGATTCGTGATCCGTTACCCGGAAGGAAAAGAGGAGGTCACGGGAGTTTCGGACTACAGCGACTATTTCCGCTACGTAGGCGTTGCTCACGCCACCTACATGAAGGATCACGATCTTTGCATGGAAGAGTACGTGGAAAAGCTCAAGGACTACAACAACGAAAATCCCCTGGAGATCAAGGGCGCTGACGGTAAGTACTACGAAGTCTACTACGTCGCCGTGGACGGCTCCGCTACGGTCAAGCATCCCACCAACTATGCCTACACCGTCTCGGGTACCAACGAGGGCGGCGTGGTCATCACCGTGGATCGTTCTCAGGCGCTGAATGCCGAAACCGATACGACCGCCGATACTGCCGCTGAAACCGGCGCCAACTGATCCGAATTCCCAAAAGCCGCATTTTTCCCGCCTTCGCGGGGATGAATGCGGCTTTTTTCTTGAAAAATTCAAGAAAAAGTGGCGGGATATTCATACCTAATACATATATTTCAAGTAAACTGTTTGTGCAAAATGGAATTTACTCACAATCCGATTGCAATGCCCGCCCACGGCGGTAGCGCATACACCAGAAAGGAACCGATTTATGAAAAAACTCATCGTAGCTCTCCTGGCGCTGACACTGGCGCTCTCTCTGATCGCCTGCGACAACACCCCCAACACTCCCAACACCCCCGCTGACTCCAATAACACCCCCGTGACCGATGCAAACGGTCAGCCTGTGGACAGCCAGCCCGGCAACACCAATAATAACACGAATCCCGGCACCCAGAATCCCTCCACCATCGTGCTCACCTTCAACGGTAACAAGCTGGAGACCTCGGTTCAGGATACCGGTATCATTGTAGACGGCGGCGCTTTCGTCATCACCCGCGGCGGCTCCTATGAGCTGAGGGGGGATCTGAGCAATGGCCAGATCAAGGTAGCCGTTGGCAAGACAGCTGAAGTGGAGCTGATCTTCAACAACTTCACCGCCTCCTGCAACACCTCCGCTCCTATTTACATCGAGAGCACCAACGAGGTTACCATTTTGCTGGCCGCAGGCTCTGTCAACACCCTGACCGACGCCACCCTGTACCAGTACGCTAACCCCGCCGATGACAAGCCCAACGCTTGCCTCTACTCCTCGGATGATATGAAAATCGAGGGCACCGGTACTCTGAACGTCATCGCCAACTACAACAACGGCATCGGCTGCAAGAACGACCTCCGCATCAAGGATTGCACCCTGAACGTCACCGCCGTTAACAACATTCTCAAGGGCAACGACAGCGTGGAGATCGAGAACGCCAACATCAAGCTGTCCGGTGGCGAGGACGCCATCAAGTCCGATACCGCCGACCGCACCGATAAGGGCTACATCCTCATCACTGCAGGCTCCAAGGTAGAGATCAACTGCATCGACGACGCCATCCAGGCCACCATGTCCATCACCGTGGATGCAAGCGCTACCGTCACCGGTACCTGCGGCGGCGATGTCCTCAACTGCCCCGGCACCATCAACGCGAGCGAGACCGCTATGCAGATCAACTCGACGGCTCAGCCCGAAGCGTAAAGAAATCGATCAGGTAAAGAACGAAGGGGGAAAACTTCTTGAAAGAAGTTTTCCCCCTTTGACCCCCTTTCAAGAACTTTCAAAAAAGTATGATTTAATAACCCTATTTGAAAGTTTTAGGAGGTCTTGGAACCCTTTTTCAAAAGGGTTCCAAGTGGGGGTTCAGGGGGCAACGCCTCCTCGATAAACCCGAATTTGAAAACATTCCCTTCAGCCGTACTGCATAGCCGCAGCAATTCCCGAGCAAACTACTCCCGAAACCATCAATTTCGGGAGTATTTTTTATGGATCAGGAAACCAAACAGCCAAACGCTGACACCAATACAAACACCAACGCAAATCAGGACGCGGGCGCGGACAGCTCCAACAGCGAACAGTCCCCCACCATGGAGCAGCTCATGCAAAAGTCCCCTACCCTCTCCCCCCTCTGCGGCTGGCTCAAATGCCTCCGTGCCCCCGCCTTGTCCATGCAGTATTCCATCCAAAAGCGGCACGTGCCCGATTTGGACAACGAGACCGGCGAGCAGGGTCAGTCCCCTTCCCCGTCGGCGCAAAAGGGAAAGAACTCCGACACCATGGACGTAACGGGGGGATTTACCATCCGTTATTTCGACTTCGCCCTGGGGGTACTGGGGCTGATGGTGGCGGGCTGTCTGTTTAAAGGGTGTTTGTGCTTGAAGCGTCATATGCGTTAAAACTCTATTTTGGGCGAAAAAAGGACACAGCATTGCCTTTTTTCGCCCATACTGTCACGTGCCGAGCAACGGATTCACCGAAAAAGAATTGACAAACCTCCGTTTCTATGTTATAATGAAAAAAGCGGAGACATTCATACACCGCCCACGCCGTTTGCGCCCCTCGGGGGAGCGCACCAAGGAGGAATCGCCTATGTACACACCGAAGCCCATCGATACCACCGACATCAAACTGGACGACGATATTCTGGAACTGGCAGAACAGCTCTCCAAAAACACCCACGAGGTCTGGGCCCAGGGTCGCATTCGCGACGGATGGGTGCTGGGAGAGTCCCGTGACGACGCCAAGAAATGCCATCCCTGTCTGATCCCCTACGAGGAGCTGTCCGAAATCGAAAAGGAATACGACCGCCATACCTCCCTGGAGACCCTCAAGCTCATCCGCAAGCTCGGTTACAAGATCATCAAAGAAAATTAACGGAGGATCGCGTATGCTTTGGTACATATGGTGGGCTGTGTCGACCGCCGTGCTGCTGATTTCTTGGATCAGCGCAGGTGTCCTCAGCCAACTGCGATACAAACGGGAGCGGGTGCTGACTCCCAGTAAATTCCTGTTCGCGGGAACCTTTCTGTCATCGGTTCTTTCCCTGCTTCCCATTTACGGAGAAACCTTTTCCGGCCCCGCCAGCTGGATCAAATGGGGCGAAGCCATCCTGCTCTCCGTCCAACACTCCATTCGCCTGTTCGCTCTGGACGGCGATTACATGGATGTAATCGAAAGTGAGGGACTCACCCACGCCCCCGAAATGGCGCAGACTATGTTTTCCGGTTTGGGTGCGGTTCTGTATACCCTCGCTCCTCTGTTGACCTTCGGATTTATCCTCTCCTTCTTTAAAAACATATCCGCTTACCGCAAGTACATCACGTCCTTTTGGAAGCATACCCACGTCTTCTCCGAGCTCAACGAAAAAACGCTGGCTCTGGCTGCCAGCATCATGGAAAAGGACAAGCAGACACGCAAGATCAAGTTCATTCCCATGGCCCTGATCGTCTTTACCGACGTTCTGGAGACCGAAGACGAGACCAGCATTGACCTGATCGAGGAGGCCAAGGAAATGGGCGCGCTGCTCTTCAGCCGTGACCTGGAATCCATCAAATACCGTACGAAGAAGACAATGCGTCGAATCACCTTCTACCTGATCTCAGACGACGAGGCCGAAAAGGTTCGTCACGCCGAAAGTATGATGAAGACTTACGACTACGACAAGGTCACTCTTCATCTTTTCTCCAACGATATCCGCAGCGACCTTCTGCTCACAACCCACAGCGTGGAGCACATGAAGATCACCCGCCTTAACGCCGTTCAATCCTTGATCTACCACGATCTGGACGAGCATGGCCTGCGTCTGTTCCGCAACGCGAAACAGGAGAGTGACGGGCAAAAGGTCATCTCTGCCGTAGTGGTCGGTTTGGGTAAGTACGGCATCGAAATGGTCAAGGCTCTCTCCTGGTTCTGCCAGCTTGACGGCTACCGTGTCAAGATTCACGCCTTTGATCGGGATGAGAACGCCGCAGATCGCTTTGCTGACCGTTGTCCTGACCTGATGAATCCCACCTACAATGGCTGTAATACTCCCGGAGAGGCGCGGTACGAGATCCATATCCACAGCGGCATCGATGCAGGCAGTTACCGTTTTGCCGAGGAGCTGGCCAAGATTCCGGATGCATCCTTCATATTCGTATGTCTGAGCAGCGACCTGACCAATCTGACCACATCGGTAAAGATTCGCTCCCTGTGTGAGCAGATCCACTACATAGACGGCGACCGCAAGCCCGATATTGAGACGGTTATCTACGACGAGACGGTTTGCAACACCATGAGCATCGTCTGGAATCAAGGCAAAACCGAAGACTCCCCCGTGGGCATCACCAACTTCAAAGCCCAGCCCTACAACATCCGTATGATCGGTATGCTCAAGCATTTCTATTCCGTTGATACCCTCATCAATTCCGACCTCATCGAAGCCGGTCTGCAGGTTCACCTGCGATGGGGCGAGGCGCAGGATTTCTGGAAGTATGAGTACAACTACCGCTCCTCCATCGCCAAGGCACTCCATGAACGCCTGCGCGCCAAGGCAGAGGTGAATATCCCCGGCGCTGACAAGCCCTGGGAGGAACGTACCCCCGACGAAAAGCTGGCCATCGGCCGTATTGAACACATCCGCTGGAACGCCTACATGCGCAGTGAAGGCTACCGCTACAGCGGTTGCCACGACAAGGCTTCCCGCAACGATCTGGGCAAGCTCCATCACAACCTTGTTCCTGTGACCGAGCTGTCCGACGAGGATTTGCGTAAGGATGCGTGAACTCCCGTATACAGCAACTATGAAAACAGTCCCCGCGGATTGATCCTGCGGGGACTGTTTCTATGAGAAGGAGTTACCGGTGGCTTGGAACGTTCCCTGCCCCTTTCACCGCCTCACGGATATACACCAGATCGGGGCGGATTCTATCGGCCCAGGCCTCGGGCATCCAATCCACGGTATCGGGATCAATACCGCAGAGGGTCTGTGCCCAAGTGAGGGCGACGGCGTAGCGGCCATGGCTCTCGCTCATGTGGAAGCCGTCGCGGGTGACAGTATCTCCCACGGGGGTAGCGCGGAGATTTTGAATGGCGACACCCGAGGGGATCACCCCCGTATAGGCAGAGTTGGGCAGAATTTGCGCCTTGACGGCGTTCTGAATGGCGTCGTACATGGCGGCTTGGTCGTGGCCGTAGCGGGGGAATGCCCAATGGTCGCTATCGCTCTGGTATGCCCAAGTCATGTGCCAATACAGGCACGCAGAGGGGTTGCGCTTGTGGCAGTTGATATAGTCAATGACCTCTCCCTGGCGAGCATAGGTCTCGGGGAGACCGCTGTCATGGCTGGCCTGCTGGAGGGTGATGATATCCCATTCCTCGTCGAGAAGGCCCCGATCAAAGGTTTGCTCGGGCTCTACGCTCCACGCGCCGTCTGTATTCTTACAGTAATAGTAGGAGGGTGCGCCCGAAGCGGTGAGATCGGCGTGGAGGCTCACGGGACAGCCCCCGATGACGAGGTTGCCCAGGATGACGTTCTCAACTCCGCCCGCGCGGAGTACGTGCCACAGGTAAGCCATGGCATCCTCGGAAAAGCTGTTGCCGATGGCTAAGATTTTGATGCTCTTATTCATGTCGTTGCTCCTTTGCTGTGGGAAATCATGCCGAGGCCAACTTGTCCAGCCTCTTGTTGCGGAAATAGATGATCATATCGGCAGTCACCATGGCAAAGTTGAGGAAATAGAAGAACAGTACGTACCACTTCTCCCCAATGACATCCATGTAAGCAGGATTCATGAATTTGGATGCGATGCCAGCGATGTAACCGACGTCAATGAGGATGAGGAACAAGAGGCTTTTTCCCTTCGCCGTTCTTGCTCGGTAGGCCTTGTACACGTTGAACGGCCATGACGCGCCGAAGCACAGGATCATGGCAATCTCCAGAATCTCGGACATAAAAAATCCCTCCCTTGGGTTATAATGTTTTTATTATACCACAACGGGGGAGGAATGTAAAGGTGTTTGGAAAAATTGTTTCAAATTGAAGTTGAACGTCCGGGGGCTTTCCCCCGGACCTCACCAAAGGGACTTTTGAAAAAGTCCCTTTGGAATCTTCAAAACCTTCAAAAATATTGTCATATAATTGTTTTTGAAAGTTTTAGGGGTCAAGCCCCTTTTTCAAAAGGGGCTTGTGGGGTGCAGGGGCAAAGCCCCTGCAAACTAAAATCTACACTTATTTATCCCAACAGCAACAGCAGTCCCAGCAGGATCACCGTCTCGTCCAGGTCGCCGCGGTCGGTGCAATCGGCGTTCTCGTGGAGGAAGAACAGGATGAGACCCAAAATCAGGATTTCTTCCCAGCCAATACCGTGTCCGAATGGAAAGTGGGAAAGGTCAAACAGGGCTGACTTGCGAGGGGAGGTGGGTGTTTCGGGAGCCACAACCGCAGGTGGCGGCGGCTCGGGTTCTTCAAAACTCGCGGGGATCGTCGCAGGCGGCGAGCGGCGAGGCGAGCCGCCCAACTCACTGACACGGGGGAGTCCGTCAAAGCGCGGGGTCGGCGTATCCTCTACCGGCAATTCCGCCGAGAACATATCCGTCACGGGCTCCTCAGAAACCCCCAAGGGGCGTTCTTCCCCGTCCACAATGGCGTGCCCGCTGTAATTGGCGGGAACCTGCATTTTGGGACGTTCCGGCTGGCGGTAGGAGGGGATTCGCCCTGCACCGGGGCGCTGCACACCGTAGGTAATGCCTTGATCCTTGCTATACATCAGGTTACCTCCTTGCCTCTTTCCGCCGAGGCGTTCTGCCCCGTCGGAATCACTTTATCCAGCCCCGTCAACAGACTCGACAGCGAGATCCCCGATCGCTCAAGGGCATCCCAGATACGGCACAGGCGGATCACCGTCTCAGCCGCCCCCTGACGGCGGGGGCTCAGGTAGGGCTTGACAGCACAAAGCAGGGCGGTATGGCGGTCTATCGTGTGCGGGCGCGTAGCCGTCTTTGCGCTCCCCACGCCCCCCGACAAAGCCCCCAACAAGGGTGCCAAATTTTCAGCCAGCGTGGGCAATGCCGTCAGCAGAGCAGGGTTAGAGAGCAACGTGCCCAGCCCGCCACCCCCCGTAGTCGGAGGCGGTTGAGGCGGTGATACCGTTGGGATTGCCGCGGGAGGAGACACATCTGCTGTCTCCGCTTCCGCTTCATCCAAAAGGCGCTGCAAGAGGGTATTTAACTCCGCAGGCGGCGGAGCTCCCCCCGTGGTGGATTGCATATCCGTATCCATGATTCACCTCGCTCAAGGCTTTGGTGAACCGCCAAAGGTCTGCAAAAGCTTGGAAATGTCCTCCTCGCTCGCCATTTGCAGTACGGTGCGGAGTGCCGACAGATCCATGGTCGCCAGCGGTACACGGCTCGTATCCACACCGTATTCGGTCAGCAGTTTCCCGATCACCGCGCGGAACTGCTCGTCGTTCAGCTTCAGCAGACGGTCGATGCTCTTTTTATCCAGTTGCATAATGCTACCCCCTTTGCCGCCGTAGGATGTTGCCGATCACCCCCTACGGGAGGATGGCGAAAAGGGCGGCTACCAGCAGTATATGACGGGCGAAAAAAAGTGTGATTTCTTTGAAAAAACCTATAAAAACGCATGGACAAATTGCGTCTTTCGTGGTATACTATATATTGAAAATTTAATTGAGATGATTGCAAATCGGGGGCTATCGGGATGCAACCAAACATTGTAAGGAGGGAGTTTGCTCCCGCCCTACGATGGAGAGATTCTCTTTGCTCCCCCCATTTCAAGGAGTGCCATTATGACCCTGCTCATTCTGTCCGACAGCCACGGTCGCCCTGACCGCATCCGTGAGTGCATTGCCCGTGTCAAGCCCGACGGTATTCTGTTTGCGGGGGACGGTTTGCGAGATTTTGCATCCTGTGACCTTCCCGCCCCCTTAGGGGCATGCTCCCTGTGGGCTGTCAAGGGAAACTGCGACTGGATGATGTTGCCCCTGATCGTCGGGAATTCCGTTTTGGAGGCCGAGGACGAGGAGCTGATCACGGTGGAAGGCATCCGCATTCTGCTCATGCATGGCCATAAGTACAATGTCAAGGGAGGTCTCGGCACGGCCATTGCCCACGCCGTAAGGCGAGAGGCAGACGTCCTGGTGTTCGGGCATACCCACATTCCGCTGGAGCTTCACCTGTCCCCCGACCGTGCCCTCGATTTCTCGGTATCCAAGCCCCTGACGGTTTTCAACCCCGGCAGTCTGGGGGACAGAGATGCCTCCTTCGGCACCCTGACGATCCGAAACGGACAAATCCTGTTCGGGCACGGAACCCTGTAAGATGAAACAAAAAAGCCGTTCCGCACAAGCGAAACGACCTTCTCGTTTTCTGACAAATCAAAACTCCACAGGAGCCTCGACGGCATCTGCGCCCTCGGCCTCAGCGGTCTCCAGCGCCACATAGTAGGCCTCGATCACAGCCTTCTCCAAAGAAGCGCGGAACTGAGCATTAATGGGATGTACGATGTCGCGGTAGGTATCGTCGGGATTCTTGCGGCTGGGCATCACGATAAAATACTTCTCGCGGGCGTTGATGACCTTGATGTCATGCACCGCCAACTGCCCGTCAAAGGTCACGGATACGATGGCCTTCATGGGGCCCTCTTCAAAAAGCTTTCTAACCTTTACATCGGTAATCTGCATATATTTATTCCTCCGTTGCAATAATTCTCCATGTTTCGGATGCGTCGTATAAAGTATAACCTAATTGTGTGAAATCATTTTTACGAAATTAAGTTTTTTATGTGAATTTATTCATAAAATTATATTGTTCGAAATATTTTTCTACAAAATTCCGAAATTCCATTTCAGTATCAATATCAACGTTTTTTGAATTTTTACGAACAAAGGAGCGCCCCATGTCTACTCCCAATACCCACGACGGTGCCGCCCGCATCAATGCCTACCTGAAAGCCTGCACCGACAGTCATGCATCGGTATTTTTCATCGGTATCGGCGGTGTAATGATGTCCTCTCTGGCCCTTTTGACCCATCGCGCAGGCCACCCCACGGCGGGCTCTGACCGCGCTCATACCGCCGTCACCGATGCCATGGAGTCCGACGGCATCCGCATCTGCTACGGCCACGCCGCCGAGAATATTCCTGAGAACTGCGGATTGGTGGTCTACACCGTGGCCATCTCCCCCGACAATCCCGAATACGTTGCCGCGCAGAATCACGGGATCCCCTGCGTATCCCGCGCCGACTATTTGGGTGCCCTCATGACCGATTACCGCCGTCGCGTGGGCGTGGCGGGGATGCACGGAAAGAGCACCTGCACTTCCATGTGCGCCCAAATCCTCCTGGACGCCGAGGTGGATCCCACCATCCTGTCGGGCGCGTCCTACGCCCCCATGGGCGGCGCCTACCGCCTGGGGAGCTCCAAGGAGCATTTCCTCTTTGAGGCCTGCGAGTACATGGATTCCTTCCTGGATTTCAACCCCACCGTGGCCATTCTGCTGGGCGCCGAGCTGGAGCACGTGGACTACTTCAAGGATATGGAGCAGATCAAAGAATCCTTCGCCCGCTTTGCATCCCTGACAGGTACAGACGGCGTGACGGTGGTCAACGCCGACGACGGGGAAATTTTGGAGTCTGCCCACCGCGCGCTGGAGCGCGGGAAGACCGGCCGTCTGATCACCTTCAGCGCCGAGGGCAAAAAAGAAGCCGATTTCTATGCACAAAATATTCATACGGAAGAGGGACTTCCCTGCTTCGAGCTGATGGCCCACGGAGAATCCTGGGGAGACATCCGCATGGCGGTTCCCGGCCGCCATCAGGTCATCAACGCTCTGGCCGCCGCCGCCGCCATGGATGCCTGCGGCATTGGGCGTGAGGCCATTCTGTCGGGGCTTGCCCGTTACATAGGCGCAGGCCGCCGCATGGAACTCAAGGGGTATATCAACGGCGCCCCCGTCTACGACGACTACGGCCACCATCCCACCGAGGTGGGAGCGACCCTGGAGGGCGCAAAGGCTCTCTGCACCGCGGAATGCGCCGAAGGGCGGTTAATTTGCGTCTTCCAGCCCCACACCTACAGCCGCACCGCCAACCTGTATGACCAATTCCTCACCGCCTTTGACGCCGCGGATCACGTGATCCTGCTGGACATCTACGCCGCCCGCGAGGTCAACACCTACGGGGTGTCCTCCGAAGGCTTGGCCAACGATCTAAACGCCGCGACCTCCGACAAAGCCTCCTACGCCCCCACCCCCGCCGATGCCGCCGACGCCATCCGCGCCCTCGCCCGCGAGGGTGACAGCGTGGTCGTCATGGGCGCAGGGGACGTCATCAAGGTGACTGCCTCCCTGTTTGCATAGCCTTCAAATTTGGATTTGTGGGGGCGCTGCCCCCCCCCCCCCCCCGCCAAGTCGGAGGCCAAGCGGGCTT
>JAZRIF010000079.1:0-8172 GCA_045645165.1 Eubacteriales bacterium | reverse complement strand
GTTATTAAATCATATTTTTTGAAAGTTCTTGAAGGGGGTCTGGGGGGAACTTCGCAATGTTTGCTGAAAGCAAACTTGCACCGAGCGAAGCGAGGAGGCTTTCAAGAAGTTCCTCCCAGGCGTTCCCCTATACCCCCCAATTTACCGATTACTTTCCCTTAACGAATTTCATCAGCCTGTTCCAGTCCTCCCGACCGAAGTAGTGAAGTCCCTCGCGGAGGTGGTAGCCGATGCTTCCCTCGTGGTACTCGTCTCCCGGGGCGGGAAGCCTGTCTTTGCAGATCATGCCCGCGAGGCCGTGAGCCTCATAGGCGGGGGTGGCAGCCACGCAGGCCAGAAGCTCGGAGGCGGGGTCTGCCCACGAATCCTCCAGCGCGGAGGCGACGTAGGCGTGGCGGGGGGCAATGGATGCGATGAGGTAGTGCTGATCGAAGGGCATTTCTGCTTCCCTATTCACGTACTGCTTGTAGTTCTCGCAGAACCAGTAGGGAAAATTGCGGGTGATGTCCACGATATGCTCGCCCGTTTTGTCGCGGGTAATGGCCGCGCCGCTGCAGCCCGAGTCGTTAGAGTGGGCAAGGAAGAAGCGCTCGTCGGTGGCGCCGCAGAACAGAGCCGTCTTACCCAGACGGGAGTGACCGCAGACCATGGCACGGGTCTTGTCGAGACGGGGCTCCTGCTCGGCGTAATCCATCACCCGTTGCGCCGCCCATGCCCACATGGCAATCTTGCCGGGGTCGGTGGGGCCTCTTTGCCCGTCGGGGTAGAGGACACCCGCAAGGCCGCTCGTGAAGTCGCCGTTGTCGCTCGTTACGTCGTTGTAGCAGAAGGACAGCACCGCAAAGCCATTGTCGGTGATCTCCTCGGTGGGCATGTAGCGGTCGGGGACATCGGGGCGGAAGTTGATGTGGATGAAGAAGGGGTAGGGGCCGTTCCCCTTGGGAATAACCGCGATGAAGGGGAAAGTAAAGTCCTTCCCTCGTAAGCATACGGTCAGCTCCACCCGTTGAGCCGTGACCTTTCCCGCGCAGAAGGAGGGGATACAGTTATCCTGCACCTGCCAGGAAATCGCCTCGGGCTTTTCGGGGAGGTAGCCATATTCCTCCCGCTGGAGAATATCCAACATCTCGACGCGGGAGCATAATGCGGGCACGCCGCGGGTACTCAGTATTTCTTGCAGCATAAGACTCCTTTTCATATGGATGTAGGAACTCTGTTTTATGATCGCTTTTTGCTGTTCACAGTCTGTATTCCGTTTTTCTTAAAAGCCAGTTTTCTGTAAAAAATCTCAATGATGTGGAGAAATGTATCCGTAAACAATATAAAACCGATCACGATCGCTCCAATCGTCGCCTCAATAAAATAGACCAGTGTCAAAAAATGCTCACGAGAATTTCTATACGACATAGGGTAGTAAACCTCGCCGGTTTGGCTGTTCTCTATTTGAACAACATAGTCTCTCCCGATATGATGGAAAAAATTGACCCATTCCCTTTCTTCCGTGTAACGAATGGTCACAGGGGTTTGATTCTCTTCCAACTGCTGAAAAAAGGCTTTATGTTCCTTTACAGGCCGGATATCCCGGAGATCTGCCTGCAAAACATAGCAGAATTGATGGTTTTGCAGATCAAAGTTCAACCAAGCTTGCCCTTGATTTGTATCATAAACAACATTTGAAATGGTGCCTTTCAGCTCCACCGTATTCCTCTCTGTTTCGGCATCATAGCGTGTAAAAATGTTGACCAGAACAAGCACATAAAGGAGTACGAAAGCCCCAAAACGGATATAGTAATTTTTCTTCTTGATTTCTTCTTTCCTCTTTTTTTCCTTTCGTGCCTTTCCTTTTCCGGTCTGCTTATCTTTGTTAGCCAAAGCTTTCATCTCCCATGCTTTTATTTCGAAAAACCGATTGAGTGAAGCAGAGTTTCTTGTTCTCCCTTACTCCAACCCTTGCGCCGTGAGATAATCGTAGCTTCTCTTGAGGCAAGCGAAGGGATCCTCGCCGTAGCAGTTGTCCTGCTCCACGAAGCCGTACAGCACACCCGCGTCGTCGCAGGCCTTGAGAATCTCGGGGTAGTTCATGTTGCCTTCGCCGATAGCGGCCATGCGAACGCCCTTGTCGGCAGGAGAGAAAACCATATCCTTGAAATGCACGCAATCCACGCGGCCCTTCAGGTTGCGGAGCCACCATGCAGGGTCGCCGCCCCCTGCCTGCACCCAGTAGGTGTCCAGGGTCACACCGCACTCGTCGGGGGTGAAGGTCTCGCACAAAAGGTCCATGAAGGTCTTGCCGTCAAAGCGGGCAAACTCCATGTGGTGGTTGTGGTACATGAACTTGTGGCCGCTCGCCACGATCTTACCGAGGATAGGCTTCAGCTCGTCGGCCATAACCGCCAGTCCCTCGGGATTGATGCCGCGGGGATTGGAGCCGATGCCGATGTACTTGCAGCCCATGGTATCGTGGAAGGCAATGGTGGCATCGGTATCTTTGATGATTCTATCATAGCTGAAATGAGTGATATCCGCCTGCAGACCGTAGGCCTTCAGACGCTCGGCCATCCAGTCGGCCTCGTAGGCGCATACGCCCGAAAGCTGGATGTGCTTATAGCCGATGTCGGCTACTTTTTTCATGGATTCGTCCAGATCGGCGAGATTCTGACAATGCTCGCGGATGGTATAGAATTGAGCTCCGATCTTCATGATGTATCTCCTTTGTATTACGCTTGTTGCAGAATAGCTTTCAGTTTGTCCGCCGCGTAGTCGAAGGCGGCGCGGTTGCTCTCAAATTTCAAACCGCCGACTTCGCTCCGCTCGCCGTCACCCTCCAGAGCCTTGAGGCCCACGAACTCGGCCAGATGAGGCTCCAGCGTCAATACTTCCCCGCCCCGGGCTGCGAAGAGGGGCAGGTACTCGGGCAGGTGTCCGATGCCGTCGCCGGGAGGGACGATATGCCCGTCGGGGGCGGCGTCCTTGATGTGGCCGTACTCCACGAAGGGAGCCAGCATCTCCCACGCCTCCATGACGTCCTGCCCGCACTGGATGAAGTTGGCGGGGTCGAAGACGGCCTTCAGGCGGGGGACGGCCTTATGGATGGCCAGACAACGGGAGGCAATGTCACCGTAGATGCCCTTCTCGTTTTCGTGGCAGGGGATGACACCGCGCTCCTCACAGAGGTCGCAGAAAACATTGAGGCGACGGCACACCTCGTCAAAATACTCATCCGAGCCGTCGGTTCCGTAGAAGGAGAACAGGCGGATGCGCTTGGCCTCGAATATATCTGCCATATCCAAGAGGCGGTTGAACTGCTCCAGCGCCTTATCGAAATCGTCGTGGATGTTGGTCTTTCCTGCGGGAGAACCGATGGACCAGACCTTGATCCCGGCGGCGTCCAGCTCGGATTTGAACTGCAGTGCGGCCTCACGGGACAAATCTGCAATATTCGTCCCGTCCACGCCGCGGATCTCCAGGTAGGGGATGGCGTTCTCGGTGAGAGCCTTGATCTGACCCAAGCGGGCAGCATCGGCCTCGTCGGCAAAGGCGCAGAGCTTGATATGAGACATAGGATTCATAGTGCCTCCTTGTAAGAAACAAAATTTTACTGTACAAATTATAGCATACAACCTCCGATTTGTAAAGACTTTTAAGAGAATTGACACAAAAAAATCGCAGCAAAAAGCCCCCGCAAAGCGAGGGCCTTGAGATAGTCGTTTCATTTTCCCATGAGCTGCATGGATCGGCAGAGCCATGCGGCGGTGGTGGCGCGGGTCATGGTCTCCCCTGCATGGGCGTTGCCGTCGGGCGTGACCAGAATACCCAGAGCCCGCAGAGACGTCAGGGCCTCCCCCGACCAAACGGGCACGGCATCGGCATCGGAAAAGGCGGTAACCGTATCCTCCACGGCGTAACCGATGATGTTGGAAAGAATCACCGCCGCCTCGGCGCGGGTGATGGCTTCGTTCGGCTTGAAGCAGAGCTTGCCGTCCACGGTCTTGCCACTCATGTAATTCTTCTGAACGGCGTAGGCAACGAAGGGACGCATAGCCACGGGAATGTCGGCGCAGTCGGCAAAGGTGGGCTCTCCCGCCGAGGCCACGGTATCTGCAGTGATCCCGGCCGCCTGCATAGCGGTGACGAGAAACTCCACACGAGAGATGGATTCCATAGGCTTGAAGTAGGTTTCATCCCCCACCTTGGTGCCGTTCATAAGCCCCATGGCAGAAATGGAGAGAATGGCGGCGGCATCCCCTTCTCCGTCAATGTCGGCGTAGGTCACCGAGACAGGGCGGGCGGTGACGGTAATGCTGACCGTTGCTGATGTGCTGTAGTTGCCGTAGCGATCATAGACCACGTAATCAAAGCTGTCCTGCCCCACGAATCCCGCGTCCGGGGTATAGATATACGCACCCGTGTGCTTATCGGTCAGGGACACCAGCCCGTGATCTGCATAGCGAACGATTTCATAGGTCAAGTCGTCCCCTTCGGGATCGTAGGCCGACATGGTACCGGCAGTCGCCAATCCTTTATAGGTTTCAATTTGCAGGGACACAGTGGGCGCCAGAGCAACGGTCGGGGTGTAGTTCAGCCGATCCAGCATATACAAGCGGCAGGTAACGGTGTAGTCGCTCCCGTTGATGGAGACAGCCATGGTCGCCTCGGAGGGCTTGCTGTCGTCGGCAGCCGCAAAGGAAAGCAGCGACAGGCTCCCCGCTGAGATCACCTGACCCTCAGTCGCCCCTACGGAGCCCACGAACAAGGTTCCCTCGCCGGGCTCGGGCAGGCTCTGCACCGTGATGTAGTTCAGCTCGGAGAGATTCATAGCGCGGCGGATATCTTCGGCGGTAAAGGAGATCTCGTTTCCGCAGAGACCGGCAAAAACCAGTTCCTCCCTTGCGGCCATGACCCGCAGACCGTAGGAGACTGCGGGGGCAATCTCCCGATTCGGCAGATTCAGATTTCCCACCGAGGTACTGTTGTGAGGCTGTGCGGTGGTTTCACTTTCAGAGATCGGGACGGCATCCCACGGTGAGGCGCTCTCCGCAAAGGTGGGCAGGAGCATAACGCAAAACAGGACTGATGACAGGAAGAGACCTGTCAGCACACGAAGACCGATCGGGTGCTTCGGACGAAAAAGCAGGTGTTTCATGGATGATTCCCCCTTGGATTTGGTGATTACTGCATTTTATGAGGGGGATGCCGGATTTATGATGATGAGTCTACGGAACTTTACGATTCATTGAAAACATCCCTGCAGAAGGATTCTGTAAAGGCTTCCTTGGCCGTGAAATCCATGGCGGCGGCATAGATCTTTTCCAGTTCGAAGTGGTAGTGGGCGACGGTTGCCAATTCATGGAGGGCAGATTCCATGAGCCTGTCACGAAGGGCGTTGGCATGGCGAAGCTCACCGCGGACAGCGCGCAGAGCCTCGGGGTCGGCGTAACGGCGGAGAGACACGATCCGCGAAACAGAACCTTCACAGGGCTCAGCATGACCCAACAGGATGCACAAGCCGGTGCTTGGGTAATACAACCCATCAATTTTGTAGGGATACACCGGGTCGTAGGACACGTGAACCGACAGGTTCTTTTCTTTGGACAAAGCAAGCAGCGCGGCAGTCAGACGGTAACCGATGCCATAGTAGTCCGACAGTTGTAACAAACATCCTCCGGCCGCATGTGATTCGGTTTCGAAGGTATGCAAGCAGCAATCTCCCACCATGCTCACGGCGCGGCGTAAGGCAGGGGTGGGGGCAAACGTATCGCCCCGAGGCTGGTCACGAAGAATCCGTCCCGCCAGAGCGAGAAGCTTACTTTCCCGCACACACCCCGCCATCAGGGAATCCGCCACGCGATCCGCCTCTCCAGATGCGGCGAGATAGGCGTATGCTCGCCCGTAGGCATCGGATTTTCCCTCGCTCAGGGCACGGATGGTATTGCGCTGTCCCGCCAGACGGTTGCCATCCCAGAACGCACCGAGATTGATGATGTCCTCCTTCGCTCCGGGCAGAATTGGCTCACGGACATGGGGGGCAGTACCGTCCAGAAAGCCTATAGTGGGCCGTCCCTCCCGCGTGAGCAGGATTCCGTCCAGAGAATGAGGATCGGAGGAGCAAGCGTACTCGGTCACGTCGTACCCCAGCGCGCGGGCACGTCGGGCAACCGCCTTCATGAAGTGACTCTTTCCCGTACCGGGGCCTCCCTTGATGATGTAAAGGCGGTCGGTGCGGGTATCGGTGAATATGTCGCCGTAGTAGTTGCAGAATCCGCGGCAGGAATTGGACGCGGCAAAGAAACGGCGGGTAAACGTATCTGTCATGGGAATCTACTCCTTTCGGATATTTTTCCCTCACAGTCTATGCAGTTTTTGGACTTTTCGTGCTGAAAAAAGAGCCGATCCGTCTCCTCTACCACCTCTTTTTGCATGAAAAGCAGGATCAGCAGATTCAAAATCGTCATCAGAGCGATGGCACCATCCGCCAATGTCCAAGCCAGAGTCGGGGTGGTAACAGCCCCCAGCATCAGCGAGAGAGCCAGAATGACGATATAGAGCCCCTCGGCAAACGTTGCGCCGATGCGACGCCCCCTCAGATAGGCCACGCAAGTCATACCGTAGTGTGCCCAACAGATCACCGTTGCCACACCGAAAAGCAGAATGGACAGCGCGAAAAAGCTACCTGCCCATTCCCCCAGAACCGAAGAAAAGGCAGCCTGAGCGGTTCGCGTAACGTCCTCCCCGAAGGCATTGGGGCCACTATCGCTGACCAGGATGCAGAGAGCCGTCACCGTGCAGAGCAGAACGGTATCCACAAAGACCTCCACCAACCCGAAAAGTCCCTGACGAGCAGGCAAATCGGTGTCGGCGGCGGCGTGGGCCATGGGAGCGGTGCCGCATCCCGCCTCGTTGGAGACCAGTCCCCGCATGACGCCGAAGCGGATTCCCCTGGAGAGCAGAAAGCCCCCGATTCCTGCCCCCGCAGTGAGGGGGTGCCATGCGTCCTGCCAAATGGCGGTCAGGGCGGCGGGGATCCGCTCGCGGCGCAGGATCAGAACCGCCACGCAAGCCACCAGAAACCCCACCGTCATGAAGGGCACCAGCTTCTCAGTCAGGGCAGAAATGCGCTTGGCGCCGCCCAAAACCGTGACAACGGACAGGATCGCGACCGCTCCTCCGGTGATCACGGGCGGCAGAGAAAAGCCCTCGTCCATGGCTCCTGCCACGGCGTTGATCTGGAGGAAGCTCCCCATGGTGATGGCATTCACAAGGCAGAGCAGAGCAAAGACGGACGCCAGAATTTTTCCGAGATGAGGAAGCCCTGCACGGGTGAGCCCATCCTCGATGTAGTAGGGAGCGCCGCCCGTAAGCTGACCGCTGGGGGCTACACGACGGTGGCGCACCGCCAGGGTGATCTCGGCATATTTCAGTACCATGGCAACAAGGGCGCTCACCAGCATCCAGAGCACCGCTCCCGCGCCGCCGAAGTACAGGGCGGAGGCCACCCCCACGATGTTCCCTACCCCCAGCGTTCCGGCCAGAGCTACCGTCAAGGCGCGGAAGGGGGAGATCCCATCTGTGGTTTTTCGGATAAACAGTTGCTTGAAGCACCGCCACGGGTGGAGCAGATAGAAGCCTCGCAGGCGGAGGATATAGAAAAGGCCGACGCCGAACAAAAAGATTGGCGTGGCGGACAGGAGTATGGACATGGACATCACCTCGGGGGAGTGTATGTGTGTTAGAGGAAAAAAAGAACGGCACGGGAAATTGCAGTTTAGCGGGCTGTGCCCGATAAACTGCGAATGCAAAATGCAGAATGCAGAATGCAGAATTAAATGAAATCTTTTCGCAATGGCGAAAAGATAATGCATGGTATCCGTAGGTGTTTGCATATCCGAAAACTCTTTGTCCCCTATAGGGAATTCTGCGTTCTGTCAAACCGCTTTCTTCCCTTACCATAAAACACATTTTGCCATCGGCAAAATGTTTCATTCATTCTGCATTTTGCATTTTGCATTCTGCATTTCGCTGAGCTTCGCTCAGCGATAAACCCAAATTTGAAGTTCATATCATGGAATCCAATTCATTCGGTAAATTGCCCATTTCTTATGTTAATACTTTGTGAATAATACGCAAAAGCCCTTGACATTTCGGGATTTTCGTGTAAAATATGGTATGTGGTTG
>JAZRIF010000078.1:0-10394 GCA_045645165.1 Eubacteriales bacterium | reverse complement strand
CCTTCCCACCACCAAAACAAGGAGAACACCATGAAACAGCTTCACCTCATTTGTAACGCTCACCTTGATCCCGTCTGGCAATGGGACTGGAACGAGGGCGCTACCGCCGCCCTGGCCACCTTCTACGCCGCCTGCGAGATCGCGGAGGAGTACGATTACATCTTCTGCCACAACGAAGCCCTCCTCTACGAGTTCGTGGAGACCTACGATCCCGCCCTCTTTGAGCGCATCAAGGGACTGGTCAAGGCAGGGAAGTGGCACATCATGGGCGGATGGTACGTCCAGCCCGACTGCAACATTCCCTCGGGCGAGGGATTTGTCCGCCAGATCGAGTCGGGACTCTCCTACTTCAAGGAGAAGTTCGGCATCATCCCCACGGCGGCTGTCAATTTCGACTCCTTCGGCCACACCCAGGGCCTGGTTCAGATCCTCTCCAAGTGCGGCTACAGCGGCTACATCTGCTGCCGCCCCATGAAGGAGCTGAATCCCTTCTCGGCCAATTACATGGAGTGGAAGGGCTTTGACGGAAGCTCGGTCAAGGCCGCCCGCTTTGATGATCTCACCATCTACACCAACGACCTTGGTGACGCCGTGAACGCCGTCAAGCGCAAGATGAAGCCCTGGAACGATCAGGGCGAGGAGATCGCTTTTGCCCTGTGGGGCGTGGGTAACCACGGCGGCGGCGCATCCCGCAAGGATCTTTCCGAGCTGGCTGTTTTCATGGAGGAGCAGAAGGCAGAAGGCATTGAGATATTCCACTCCACCCCCGAGGCCTTCTTTGCCGCATCCACGCCCACCGCGGTGTGGGATGATGCTCTCCAACCCTGCTTCGTCAAGTGCTATACCTCCATCGCCCGCCTGAAGCACCGTTATGCCGAGGCGGAGAACAAGCTTCTGACCACCGAGAAGATTTGCGCCTTTGCCTCCGCCGAGGGCGTGTATGACTACAACTTCGACGCCTTCGACGACGCCCAGAAGCGCATGGCCATGGTGCAGTTCCACGACGTGCTGTCGGGTACCTGCATCATCGAGGGCGAGAAGAGCAGTATGCAGAAGCTGGACTACGCTCTGGAGCTTTTGGATAAGGAATTTACCAAGGCCTTCATGGGGCTTTGCCGTGATTACGAGAAGGCCGTGCCCCTGAAGTACCCCATTTTCGTGTACAATCCCACCCCCTACACCGAGGAGGCCATCTTCACGGGTGACTTCTTCCTGCTCAGCGGTATCTGCTCCGAGACCGAGGGGTATGAATTCACCGTCATGCGGGACGGTGCTCCCGTGCCCTTCCAGATCGTCAAGGAATCCTCCTGCATCAATCTGGATCGCAGTAAGCGTATGGCCATCAAGGACACGCTGAATCCCCTGTCCATGACCCGCTATGATGTGGAGGTGCGCCGCGGCAAGAAGAATGTTCTTGACCGCACGCCTCAGACCGAGTTTGCAAGCAAGCAGGGAACCAAGGCTGTCTTCGATCCCGTGGGTGGCGCCCTGACCTCCTTCTCTGTCGACGGCAAGGAGTACCTGAAGGGCGGTGCATTCGCTCCCATCGTCTACGACGACAACCCCGATCCTTGGGGCTGGTACATGTCCACCGTGGGTAAGAACTACACCCCCGCCACCTGCACCATTCCTCTCCGTGTCATCGAGCGGGGCGACCTGCTCACCACCGTGGAGAGCTTCTACAACACGGGCAAGTCCGATGTCCGCGTGGCGTATACCCTTTATAAGGATTTCAACTATATTGATATCACCGTGAATGCCTACTGGAACGACGCGGGCAAGGGCCTCAAGCTGGCCATTCCCGTGGCAGAGATCGGCCAGTTTGTCGGCCAGACCGCCTTCGGTACCCAGACCTATACCCATGATCTGGAGCAATGCTCCCAGAGATTCGTGGGCATGAAGATGGGTGACAAGGTGCTGACCGTCTTCAAGGACGGCACCTACGGCTGTTCGCTGGAGGATGGCGTTCTGTATCTCGACCTTCTCAATGGCTCGGTCTACTGCGCCCATCCCATCGGGAATCTGCCCATCATGGACGAGGAACGCTTCCAGCGCTACATCGATCTCGGACGCCATGAATTTACCTTCCGCTTGGAGATCTGTGACGAGGTAGACCTCGACCGCAAGGCTACTGCCTTCACCCAGAAGCCCTACGCCCTCAACTTCTACCCCCACGGCACCGGCGAACGCCATGAGACTCCTGCCGTGACCCTGTCCGACGAGACGGTCACCCTCTCCTGCTTCCGCAAAACCGACGCCGAGACCTACATGGTGCGCCTGTATAACGGCTTCGATGGGGACAAGACCTGCACTTGCACCGTATTCGGCAAAAAACTTGACCTGTCCTTCGGTAAGTACGAGGTCAAGACCCTGCTGTACAAGAACGGTGAGCTGACCGAGCAACGGTCTATGCTGGCGCTGTAAGGAGTCTTTTATGAGGATGAGAAACGGTTTCGATACCGACGATTTGATCGGACGGAAAAACCGCGAGGACGAGGAGGGGGATGCGCCCGAGGAGTTTGTTATGCGGGAGTCCCCGTACACTGTTCTGGAGGCGGTGGGCTTGGGTTTTGTCTCCCTGGCTGTCGGATTGTTTCTTCTCAGCTCCCGTAACGTAGAAAATGCGGATTTTGTGGGCTGGTTGGGTACGATCTTGGGTGTAGCCTTGCTTCTCATAGCAATACCCTTGGCTCTATACCGTGTTCGCGTGGACAGTGTCGGACTGCATATCGGCTACGGCCCCATCACCACCAAAACCATCCTGTGGAGCGACGTTCGCTCGGTGAAGGTCATCCATGCGGACGGCGGTAGGAAGGGGAAGCGTATCAAGCCCCATTGGGTCGTCAAGGAAATGGGACTTTACGGAGAGAATGGATGCCTGTTCCACTGCAGTCATACTCTCAAGGGACTGACCTATTTAGTTCGCGCCGCGGCTCGTCGGGAGCTTCTTGCTGAGGAGGTTGAGCGGTTCTCTTTGAAGGATATGGTCAAGGGCGGTTGAGGCTTCATCCCCCGAAAATGCCCGCCAACGGTGTTTATCACCCTTGGCGGGCAAAAAAATGAATTTTTTTCGCGATTCTGTCATATTTCGCGATGTTTATCCGTCATAGGGGTAACGAGAGCGCAGAACTCTCCATTACCGAAAGGAGCTCACAAATGCAAGACCAACAGATCATTGATCTCTATTGGGCGAGAGACGAGCAAGCCATCGCTGAAAGCGATCGCGCCTACGGTGCTCTCTGCCACAGCGTGGCCATGAACATTCTCTATGACCGTATGGACGCAGAGGAGTGTGTCAACGATACCTGGCTACGTTCCTGGAATACCATGCCCCCGGAGCGGCCCGGCAATCTCCGCGCCTTTTTCTGCCGCATCACCCGCAATCTTTCCATCGACCGCTACCGCATGAAACACAAAACCAAGTCTCGCGGCGACGGCTTTGAGATTGCTCTTCACGAGCTGACCGAATGCCTCCCCGACCCCGCCACGGTGGGAGACAACGACCCTCTGCCCGCTCTTTTGGATGAATTTCTGGATTCCCTTAAGCCTACACCCCGCAAGCTGTTGGTGGGACGCTACTGGCACGCCTATTCAGTCAGTCAATTGGCGGAGGCCTACGGGATGACCCCCAACCACGTATCCGTCACGCTAAAACGCTTGCGTGAGTCCTTGCGGGTATTCCTGACCGAAAGGGGGTATCGGATATGAAGGAAATGGCTTACTTTGAGCTGTTCGGACGCATATCCGACCGGTTCGTGTCCGAATCTCTTATTCCCGTTGTGGCTCCCGTGTCTGTGCCCCCTAAGGGCTTTAAAACGACTCCTATTGGCCGTATTCTGACGAACCCCGTCGTTATCGCCATAGCCGGAACTTTGGTAGCGGTGGCGATTGCTTTGGCCGTTGGCATAGGTCTGGCAGGACGGGAGGATGATCCCGGGATGCCCCGAGATACTGCCTACGAAAGTAATATGGCCGCTTCCCCTGAGAATACGACTTTTTCGGAAACATCGGAGGATATGACTCATCCTGAGAATGCGGACGGTAATGTGACCTTTGCCGAGACCGATGTACCCACAGAGAATGGGGAGCATCCCTACATCGAGCGGAAGGACTACAACGGTCAGGGCTTCGGTATCATCTACGGAAAAGACCTCATGGGTGAGGGCTTTACCTATCTCCCCGAGGATATGGTCTTCGCCGGTGCGACGGCTCTGAACGCCGACCTGTACGAGCGCATCCAAACGGTTGAGGACTACCTGGGAGTCCGCATCGGCCTCGTAGAGCAGAAGGATGACGGGACGCTGTTGGACATGGTCGGAAAAATGAGCAGCGCGGGTGAGGACGACAATTACCTCATCATTGCCTCGGGACGTAGTATGGCTCACCTGGGAAGCTACGAGTTGTTTTTGACACCCTGGGAGTCTCTGGAAGCCATCAACACCGAAGCCGACTATTGGGATACCGCGCTCATGCAGACCCACACCCAAGCGGGACACAGCTACATCGCCTACAATAGCTTCATTCCCCCTAACGCCTACGCCATCGCCTACAATAAGTCCATCTACGCCACGTCTCCCAATCAGCGGGATCTCTACAGTCTGGTGGAGCGCGGAGACTGGACAATGGATACCCTGATGTCCGTTCTGAACGAGACCGCAAGCATCAACGGCCGCCTCGCCATCCCCGAGTATACTTCGGTGAATCCGTATCTGACGGCCGTAGGCTTCCGTGTTACGGATACCGTGGAGATCGAGGGAGGATACACCCAGAGCTTCAACATGGCCGAGCGGCAGGATTCCCTGAAGCCCCTGTATCTTCGTGTCTTGGCGCTGATCTCGGGCGAATGGACGCTCCACGCTAGGGTTGATTATGATTCCGTCCCCATCATCGAGCAGGACGAGTTGCTCATGGATACACGCCTGACCCGGGATCTGGCATCCAAGGCCTACGGCAAGCCCATCGGTGTCCTGCCTCTGCCCAAGTACGATAAGGCGCAGAGCGAGTATCTATCCCTGCACGTAAACGCCTACATGGGGCTGTGGTGCGCCGAGGAAAGCCGACAGATGTGCGGTGAGGTTGCCGAGCTGCTGGCCTACTTCTCCCGGAATTCCCATGAGGACTACAACCGCGCCGTCATGGGTGTCTACGGGAAGGACGACAGCGGAGTTCAGAGGGATCTGGCCATGCTCCGCATCATTCACAATACCACTCACGACCTGGGGATGACCTTCCCGGGGCTGAACGTGTGTCTTGTATCGTCTCTTTTGAACAGTCATAGCGAGATGCCCAAGGGGGATGCGACCCAGATCAAAAATATCATCCGAGTCGCGCGCAGAGAGACCGGTTGGTAATCCTTGTACACAATCAAACCCCGAGGCAAGATTGCCCCGGGGTTCTCTTAATGCTGTTAAACATTCATCTTCGCACAAACATCTCTCCATCCACCATGCGATATGCTCGATCCGCTCTGTCGGCCAGCGCCTCGTCGTGGGTGACGATGACCAGAGTCTGCTTGAGCTCGTCCCGCAGGCTGACCAGAAGATTGGTCACGTCCTCGGCGTTTTTGCGATCCAGGTTGCCCGTGGGCTCATCGGCAAAGAGCACCATGGGGTAGTGGATGAGGGCACGGGCGATGGCGACCCGCTGCTGCTGTCCGCCTGAAAGCTCGGAGGGCAGATGATTCAGACGGTCTCTCAGAGAGAGACGGTCAATGAGCAACTCCAACCGATGCTCCACGCGGGCGCGGTCACCCTCTGAAGCCGATATGGGGAGCAGGATGTTTTCCAAGGCGGTGAGGTAGGGAACCAAACGGTGGGATTGGAATACGAATCCCGTGTGCTTGCCGCGAAAACGGCAGAGCTCGTCGGGCTTCATGTTCACGATATCCTTGCCCAAAAGCCTTACAGAGCCGGAATTCGGGGTGTCCAATCCGGCAGCAATGTGGAGGAACGTGGACTTACCCGAGCCCGATTCTCCCGTGATGGCAATGAATTCTCCCTCCTCTACCGACAGGGAGGCGCGGTTGACGGCGGTCACCACATGGTCGTAGAGGTGGTATTGCTTGATGATGGTTTCACATTCCAGAACCTTCATGATGTGTCTCCTTTCGTGTCGAGATGCGGGAGCGATGTTGGCGGCCTACGCGGAGGTAGCACACAAATCCCGCCATAAGGCAAGAGAAGGCAGTAAGCAGAGCGATGAACCCTCCCGTCCTCAGATCAAAGCCCGTGTAGGGAAGGGGGGCGCCTACGATGTCGGTCAACATGAGCATGAGCAGATATCCAAGGGGGCAGGCCAGAGCGGCTGTCAGACCCAAAAATGCGGCGGTCAGTCCTGTTTCAGCGACGAATTGACGGCGCCGCTTGGCAGGAGGAATACCGACGGAGATCAGAATGTTGAATTCCTCTGCACGCTTTTCAAAGAACGAAAGCTGTGCTGCCAGTATAAGTATGGGGATCACACACAGCGCGAGACACCCGAGAAGACGCATGACAGCGGGATCTGCGGTGGAGCGTGTTTGCGTGCGGATCAAATACTGTCCGTCGTAAACCATCGTTGCCTGACCTCCCGACGTTTTCGCCAAGCGATGGATGAGGGTGTACAGGCTCATATACGCTTCCATACTTATGTCATGCGACGAAAACACCTGAATCTCTCTGTGGAGTCCGTTGGTATCCAGTGCCGCGCTTACGTCGGTTTCGTTCATGGCCAGCGCGGTGACCTCACCTTTCCGCACTTCGTCTATAACAATATCAAAATACGGATAGGTCAAATGATCCAGCAGGTAAGGGAGGATGTCAATGTTATGTAGCTGTAGGCTCATGAATTGAGGATCACTCAAGAATCCCGCTGTATCCTGTCGCAGGGAGACCGATAGGATGTCTCCCGCCCGAATGGGACAGGCTTCGGGATCTTCGGTCAGGAGAATGCCGTGCCCCGTTTCCAAGGAAACATTGGGGATTAATTCTTCCGTAGGGGCGATTACCCAATCGTTGTAGGCGTATTGCCCGGGCACCACGATGCTCTGCTTTTTCAGAGACCCGATGGAGGTATCCCGGAACAGTCCCCAGATACCCTGTTCTTGCGTGTCGAGAATACTGTTGCCGCCGGTGTTGCCTACGTGGCAGAAGCTCCCTGTTCCCGTTACTACGCGTGGGTAGCTGTCAGCTTGCAGGCGGGGTTCTAAATTGATAGGATTAAAGGGGTATTGGTCAGCCAGCAGGTAGTTTCGGTTGCCCAGGGTGAAGCTGTTGCGGATGACGGTTTTGGTATAGAGGAAGGAGTCTGCAGGGGACTGCAGTTGCAGGTTTTCAGCCTTCATGGCGGCGATAAAATCCGCTGAAAGAGTCGTGCCCACGTAGCAGGTTCTTCCAAAGAAGGAGGAGCCGAGGAGTGTATCTGTTTCCAGGAGGTAGGCTTCCTCGGAAATGATAGTCATGAGGGGAGCTTCAGCGCTGATCGTGCCCAGATGGAATGCGCAGAGGTCGTTTTGCAGAGATGAGTAATTGATCTCCTCGCCGCGGGGGAGGATGAGGTAGGGGGCACTTCCTGTTTCGGTATAAATAATCTGTTCTATCGGATACTCCTGGGTAACTGTCGTAGGGAGAATGTTGCCGACGAATTCGTGAAGAGCAATTTTCAGCCATTTATACAACGCCTCTGAGGCTGCGAAGTCTTGCATGTATTCCGTTTCGCTACCCAGATAGACGCCTACTCCCTTGGCGGTGTGGTTGATGAAGTATGTATCGGCGGGGAGGGATTCCTTACCTTGGGTGTCGCGGAAGGGATCCTTGATGGCTTCCTTGGGGAAGATCACCGTGACATGGGAAGGGACTTCCGAAAAGGGGGCACTCCCGCGCGGCATGACCAGAATACAGGATTTCTCGTCCGCATCGGGAAACAGATCAGGCGCGTAAGCTTCCTCGGCTACAAAGGTCAGAGCATGGGTTTCGCCGTGGAATTTCTCATAGTCCATGGGGCTGAGGTAGAGGTAATCCTCGGTAATGCGGGGGCAGATCTCAGGGCCGCCGCGTTCACCGTAGAGACTGGGTACTGCCACCACGTCGCTGATACGGACGGTGATGTATGCACTCTGGGGGACAGCTTCCTCAAAGGGAGCGCTACCGTCGGCGGTGGGCAGGTAGAGACGCACCATGTCGCCGACATGCAAGGACAGGGGCGGGGATGTCCCCTCGGGATAGACGTAGACCGCGCATCCCGCGGGAACGGCCTCCAGCCTGTAGCCGAAGAATTTGTGGTCGGGGAGGGGAATATCCTTGCAGTCCTCTGGAATGGTGAGATTTCCCCCCAACTCGTCGAAGGTATCGCCGTCGCCGCATGCAATGCGGAATGTGTTCGTTGCATAACGTTCTCCGAGGGGGAGACCGTTCTCCTGTCCGACCGCAGAATGGTCAGCCAGTACATGGATTCCCAAATTTTCGGCGGTATCTGCGGCGCCGTACTGCATGGAAGCAATGTAGGGGTTATCTTGCAGATGGGTCAGGTATTGGCTGGCGAGGGTTTCTCCGTCCACGCCTTCGGTGAACTGCAAAGTAAAGGGGGCATCGTTGGACTCGTTTCTTTCTATGGGGGAAAGAATGGCGAAGACGGGGGCGGCCACAAGAAGCACCGCCAATGCCAGTGCTCCGTAATGACGCCGCAAACGCCATATCGTCAGTACGGCCGAGGACAGAGCATTTCTTTTCATGATCCCGCGGAGATGGGATCGGCGGGGGGAAATGGTGATATCCGAGGTATCCGCGGCATTCAGCATACGCATGCAGGGACGGTTCAAGACTCGTTTGGACAGTACGAACGCGCAAAGCAAGATGAGCAGCAGGAAACAGAAGGCTGTGGGCAGAATGCTTTGGAGGGGAAAAGCAGCTTCTCCGCCGAGGAGGCAGCTGATCCCAAAGCCTGCAGGCAGTCCCAACGCCAGGGCGGGGATGCCTGCCATAGTGAATTCCACCGAAAACTGACGGGAGAGCCGTCCACGGTCGGCACCGTAGATCATGAAAAGACCGTAGACGTAGGATTCGGACTCGACGACGGCCGTCATGACCTGTCCTACGGCAATGACCGATAAAAAGAGCCAAAGTCCGCTGAGAAGAAGAGAGACGGCTACCTCAAACCCCCGAGCCAATGCCAGCACGTCACGCAATTCGGGCAAGGGGGAACGGTTATTTCCGACTTTTAAATGATTGGTCAGGTAGGTTTCGTAGTCTGCCGCCAAACGGTTATGACCGGCCATAACCTCGGTGGTATGGCAAACCAAAAGGGACAGAGCCATAGCCGAAATCAGGAGCACGCATACCGTGAGGAGGGTATAGGGCAACCGTCTGCGGTTCAACATCCGCTTGACCGTAGGGATCAGCCGCAAATGGTAAAAGTTGATGGCATGTTCCAGAAAATCCGACATGGTTCCGTCCTTTCATGTGTGATCAAGTGAAGTGGGAGCGGAGGCTTAGGTTTTTTCGCTTTCCTCTTCGACTTTTTTATCGGGGTTCTTCTTGCGTTTCAGGAGTCTGTTGTATAGGAGTAGGCCTGTTCCGCTGACTACGGCTGTGACAATGACGAATATCACGGCCAGGGTGTAATCCTTGGTGCCCACGGCGTCGCCACTGAGGGTGGAAAGAATGACAGAGGGAAAGCGTGCCGCCGTGGTCAGGGCAATATAGAGAGGGATGCTCATATCCGTCAGACCGATGGCGTAGGTGAAAAGATCCTTGGGGGTGCCGGGGATCACGAAGAGGATAAAGGTCAGGATGTTTCGCTTTTGAGGGTCGTTGATGATGGGAAGAGAATCGATTTTTTCCTTGGGATAAAAGGCGTAGACGAAGCGGCAGCCGAAGTAGCGTACCAAGAGAATGGTGGTACAGCTTCCCAAAACAATGCCGCCGAGGCAGAGCAGGGAACCGATCCAGCTCCCGAAGCAGTATCCTGCCGCGATTTCTACGAATTCTCCGGGGATGAGGGCGACGATGACCTGCACCGCCGAGATCAACACCATGGCAACGGCGCCCAGCAGGTAATGTTCACCGATCTTTTCCCGCACAAGCGCAGGATCCATGAGATATTCCCTCGAAAACCAGACACCCAGCGCGGTCAATCCAATGAACACCACAGAAATGATGCTCAGAATAATTGATGCCTTGGATTTCTTCATGGGCGGTATCTTTGCCGGAGCCGCCTTTTCTGTTCGTTTCATGCCTGTCGGCTCCTTTCTTGAAATTGCAGTTTATCGGCCAGGGGCGTTGCCCCTGGACCCCACCAAAGAACTTTTTGAAAAAAGTTCTTTGGAATCTCAAAAACTTTCAAAAAGGGTGATTTATCAATATTTTTTTTGAAAGTTCTTGAAGGGTGTCCAGAGGGAAACTTCTTTCAAGAAGTTTCCC
>JAZRIF010000077.1:0-2014 GCA_045645165.1 Eubacteriales bacterium | reverse complement strand
AATCCTTTTTAAAAGTTTTGAGGATTCTTAAGGAACTTTTTCAAAAGTTCCTTAAGCGGGGTGCAGGGGCAGAGCCCCTGCCCGACAAACCCAAATTTGTATTCTTTTTGCCCGTTTTCAACCATCGGTTTAATTGATTAGAAATTCATCAAAATACTCTTGACAAAAAGTGATTAGACGTGTATAATATCAGTGTAAGCTACCGAGCCCGACCGCGGAGGCTTGGAAATCACCGAAATGACACCTATGAAAGGAATGAAATTATGAACCACACCCCCAAAACTCTCGTGGAGGCTCTCATCGCCATCGCCCGAGCCATCGTCGAGGAATATGACGAACAGATCAAGGCCTTGGAGCCCGCCGCCAAGACCGAGAAGAAGGCTCTCATCATCCAGCGAGAAATGGCCTCCCTCTGCAACCGCGCTGGGCTGGTGGGCTTTGCCCATCCCAATTACTGCGAGGATTCCCGCATTCCCGACAGCCGCTTCCGCACCACCACCGCCCACTATCCCGCTGTGACCGCCTACTATGGGGCTCTGTCCGAGGATGACCGCCGTATCGTCCTTCCCTACTTGCACAGCCTGTACTTCATGAGCATCAACTTCCTGATTCCCTGGCGGGCAGAGCTTTCCCGCGCCGAGGGGGCGGGGGATGCGGCCGCCGCCTTTGAGCTGGGACTCAAGATCCACACCGTGGAGCGGGTTCTGGAAGCGCGTCGCGTCTGGTGGCAGGAAAACGCCGCGGAGCTGCCCTCCATGCCCAAGGAGATTCGGGACGGAAAAGAATTGAATCCTGTCACAGAGCGCGCCTTTTACGCTTACGCCCACGAAGCCCTTTTTGCAGAAAGCCGGCGGCTGGAGGCGCAGATCCGACATTTCGATGAGAACCCTGCCGAGAAAAAGGCCAACATGGCCGACTACAAGTGCCTCCGATTCCGCTGTGCGTCGGTGGACAGCATTTACCTGATGCTATACCACGGAAACAGAGTGTATCAGCGTCCGGCGGTTCATCTGGATATTGAAAACAGCCTCGCCGCAAGACCCGATTACCTGGCGATCTGTGAGAGTGCTCCCGCTGATGAGCGCATTGACTACAAGCTGTATTACGGTATTTCTGCCCATATCGAAAGCAAGCTGGCAGAGCACGAAACCAAGCTCCCCCACGCCTCCGACTGGGAAACGGTCGAGCTGGAAGAGCGCATGGGAGGCTTGCGGTTTGCCAAGGTCTGTTTAGATGAGGCCTGGGCCAAACGGGAGGTATAACCATGACCGAAAACCTCACCCTCCTCAAACTCCTCGCCGACGAGACCCGCCTGCGCATCATCAACATCCTGGCCGAGGGAGACTCCTACGTGGAGCTCATCGCCTCCAAGCTGGAGCTGACCCCCGCGACCGTATGCTACCACCTCAAAAAGATGGAAGCGGCAGGCATAGTCCGTTGCTCCCGCGCCCAATTCTATATCATTTACGCCCTCAACGGCGATATCTTCGACCGTCCCCTCCGCGACCTCCTGATCACGGGGGACACCACCGCCGACAAGGAGGCCGCCTACGAGCGGGAGGTAATCTCTACCTTCTTCAAGTACGGCCGCCTCACCCGCCTGCCCGCCCAGCGCAAAAAGCAGGAGATCGTCCTCCGGGAGATCAGTCGTCGCTTTGAGCGCGACCGCGACTACCCCGAACCCGAGGTCAACGCCATCATCCTGGAGGTCTTCGACGACTTCTGTACCGTCCGCCGCGAGATGATCGGGTGCGGGCTGATGACCAGACGGGCAGTGAAGGGAAAACACGACGTGTATCGATTAACATGAAAAATTGGGGTTTACAGGGGCTTTGCAAGTCGGAGGCCAAGCGGTCTTAGGAAGACAACTTAGTAATTCAACTCCTTGGCTCACAGAACGACATGGCTACGATCCGACTTTGATCGGGTGCGGGCTGATGACCAGACGGGCAGTGAAGGGAAAACACGACGTGTATCGATTAACATGAAAAATTGGGGTTTACAGGGGCTTTGC
>JAZRIF010000076.1:0-11301 GCA_045645165.1 Eubacteriales bacterium | reverse complement strand
TGACTTCCGCTCCCCTGTCCCATAAGAGCGTCCATCCCGCCGTGGAGGAGACCGAGATCTCTCCCTTCGACGAGCCTTTTTCCGCCTTCGTTTTCAAGATCCAGGCCAACATGAACAAGGCTCACCGCGACCGTATCGCCTTCATGCGTATCTGTTCGGGCAAGTTCGAGCGTGGCGAGGAGTACTTCCACGTCCAGGCAGGCAAGCCGGTCAAGCTCTCCCAGCCCCAGCAGATGATGGCTCAGGAGCGTGAGATCATCGACACCGCCTACGCGGGTGACATCATCGGCGTCTTCGATCCCGGTATCTTCTCCATCGGCGACACCATTTGCGCTAAGGGCGCTAAGATCCAGTACGCGGGCATCCCCACCTTCGCCCCCGAGCACTTCGCCGTCATCGAGCAGATCGACTCCATGAAGCGTAAGCAGTTCGCCAAGGGCATGACCCAGATCGCCCAGGAGGGTGCCATCCAGATCTTCTTCGAGCCCGGCACGGGTATGGAGCGGGTTATCGTGGGCGTGGTCGGCGTGCTCCAGTTCGACGTGCTCCAGTTCCGTATGGAATCCGAGTACGGCGTCAAGTACTACAAGCGCGACACCCCCCACCAGCTCATCCGCTATATCGAAAACGACCCCGCCGAACTGAATCCCGCCTCCCTCCGCCTCATGCAGAACACCAAGTGGGTGCAGGACGTGAAGGGAAGAAACCTGCTGGTCTTCGTGGGCGACTACGAGATCGATTGGGCGCTGGATAAGAATCCCGGCCTCCGCCTGTCCGAGTTCCATCAGAATATGTAAGTTTGAATCCCGCAGGGCGTAGGCTCTGCGGGATTTTTGTCGGAATACAAATTGGGGTTTAGCGGTGGGTTAATACAACTCTGGGTAGGGGGCGGCGCCCTCGACGCCCCGGTTCCTACCCTGGAAAGCTTGCTGTCGGATATAGAATATTTACGGGCCGTCGAGGCGCCGGCCCCTACCGATAGAACATGAAATCCACCGCTAAACCCGGATTTGAATCAATATACCCTACAAAAAATGCATACGCTCTCTAAAAATGACAATGTGTCATGGTGCACGGTGTAAAATATGATAAAATGTCATAAAAACACGAAGGAGAGGGTTATGATAAACCGATTGAAAGAACTACGATTTTTCAAAAACAAGACCCAACTTCAGGTTCAGATGGAGACCGGCATCGAACAGGCGCTGTTGTCCAAGTTTGAAAATGGCGTGCGAATCCCGCCCACCGAGACACTTGTGCTTTTGGCTGATTATTACGGAGTCAGCATGGACTACATTATGGGCAGAACCGATTGTCCCGACGTCAACCGCTCGGGGGACAGCGCATGATCCCATCTTTGTAGGAACAAGCCGATCTTGTCCGAAAGGAGGAACGCCCATGCCTCGCCGTAAAAAAGAACATCGCCGTATTCTCGCCTCTGTCAAGGCCGCCGCCTCCGTCGCCCGCAATCTCCTGTTTCCGCCTGCCTGCGTGGGGTGCGGAGAATTGCTGGAGCCTTTTGTGCAGATACCTACGGTTTTCTGTCCCCTCTGCCGCACTGCCTGGGAGACCGCTATGACCGAGGCCACTGAGCAGTCTGCCGCGGATGCCGCAAGAGGTCTGGTCTATCTGACCTTCTACCACAGCGGCCGTACCGACGGCATCCCCGAAAAGCTCATCTACCATATCAAACACGCGGGAGAGAAACGGGTATTTTCCTTCGTGGCCGCGCGGCTGGTGCCCCGTTTGACCGAGGCCGCCGCCACCCTGCCCACCCGTGCTCCCGAGGGGGAGGACAAGCCCCTGCTGTTCACCTACCCGCCCCGCCGCCGCTCTGCCGTCAGCAAGGACGGGTTCGATCAGGCCAAGGAACTGGCGAAAGCACTGGCGGTGGCCTGCGAGGGTGACTTTGTCCCTCTGATCCGCCGTACCCACAGGGGAAGCGCCGAGCAGAAGACCCTGGATGCCGAAGGCCGCGCACGGAATGCAACGTCTGCCTACACACTCACCGACAAGGCCGCCGAGGCAGTCCGCGACCGCACCGTGGTGGTCTGCGACGACCTCTGCACCACGGGAGCGACCCTGAACCGCTGCCCCGCGCTGCTGGTGGAGGCGGGGGCAAGATCCGTCATCCTCTGCACCGTGGCAAGGACGGACGGGAAGGATCACGGATCCCACACTTGACAATCCCTCGCTTTTGTGCTATAATGTGGATAGTAAAAGGCAGGAAAGGAGGATCCGATATCGTGAAAAAACGTATATGGGGTATCCTATGTGCCATTGCGGGTATCGCTGTGGCCTTGCTCGGAGTTTTGTCTGCAAGAAACACGATTCATCGTATGCAGAGCCCAAGCCGCTTTACCGGGATCGTGGCGTGGGTACGTCACTACGATCTGCGCTGGGAGATTCTGCTCGTTTCGCTGGGGCTCTTTCTCCTGCTCACAGCGGTCACGCTGTTTCTGATGCCGCGCCGCCGTCTGGTGAAGATTCCTGCTGAGCAAGCAGAGGGAACCGAGGGGGCACAGGCAGCGGAAGGCGAGAAACCATCTTCGCAACTCACTTTGGAACCGCGTATCGAGTGTTTTCTTCGTACCCCCTTGATGGGAACCGCTTTCTTGAATACCGATGGTTCCTCCCGACAAAAACTCTTGGTGAACACCAGCGTAGGGGATGTGCTGGTCTGCCGTACCCTGACAAATCCATTCGGAACCGAATCCATTGGCGTGTTCACCGTTCGGGGCCGCCAGCTCGGATATCTGGATGCATCCTTTACCCGTGCCATCCGTGAGCGCTATCCCAACCGCCGTATCGGGGTATACGTGGAGAGGCTGGACGGTGGGCAGGGAGTACCCTACACCTGCGATCTGCAGATCGCGGTATATGCTGATTAACCAAATGAATGAAAAGCAGGTGTTTCCGGCGGGGAAACACCTGCTTTTTGGCTTCATATACGGGCGGCGTACGGAGCCATTATGCGATTCACACGGTTTATACAGTTACACTTTCTCTGTAATGAATGCTTTGATGGCGGCCAAGGATATGTCGCTGATATCATGCTCCATTTTGCATGCATCCTCAGCGGCGGTTTTGCGATCCACCCCCAACCGTACCAGAAAATCGGTCAGAATGGTATGGCGCTCATAGATTTTTTCGGCTACATCAATGCCGGCGGCTGTCAACGTCAGGGAGCCGTCTTCCGCCATTTCCACGTAGCCTCCGTTCTTGAGGAGACCAATGGCGCGGCTGACGCTGGGCTTGGAGTAGCCCATGTGTTCGCTAACGTCAATGGAGTGGACAGTAGTCTTTTCCTTGGACAGAACATATATGGTTTCCAGATACATTTGACCGGATTCCAGAAGCTGCATGGGCTCACCTCGCTTTCAATGCAGGCTGATCGAGAGATCGGAATTATTTTTTCAGGGCTACGGCGGCACGGATCTTATCCACCAGAACCTCGGTGGTCAGACCGTACATCTCCAGCAGGGGAGGTACCTTGCCCGAACGACCGAAGGTGTCGTTCACACCCATGCGGACCACGGGGACAGGGCAGGACTCGCAGACGCACTCAGCCACGGCAGAGCCCAGACCGCCAATGACGTTGTGCTCCTCCACCGTGACGATGGCACCGGTTTCGGATGCGGCCTTGGCGATGAGCTCGGTATCCAGAGGCTTGACGGTGGGCATATTGATGATGCGAACCGAGATGCCTTCGGCGGCCAACTGCTCGGCGGCCTCCTTAGCATTGGGCAGGAACATACCCGAGTTGATGACGGTCACGTCGGTTCCCTCGGTAATGACTTCGCCCTTACCAATCTTAAAGGTATAGGTGGCCTCGTCGTGCACTACGGGCACAGCGTAGCGGCCGAAACGGATATAGAAGGGGCCGTCGGTCTCCAGAGCGGCCTTCATGGCGCCTGCGGCCTCCACGGCGTCAGAGGGATTGATGACGGTCATGCCGGGAATGACACGCATGATGGCGAGATCCTCCAGGCACTGGTGGGTGGCGCCGTCCTCGCCCACGGTGATACCCGCGTGAGTAGCGCAGATCTTGACGTTCAGGTGGGGGTAAGCCACGCTGTTGCGGATCTGCTCAAAGGCGCGTCCGGCGGCGAACATGGCAAAGGAGGAGGCGACCACGGTCTTACCGGCGGCGGCCAGTCCCGCGGCGATACCCACCATGTTGCCTTCGGCAATACCGCAATCAAAGAAGCGATTCGGGTAAGCCTTGGCGAAATAGCAGGTCTTGGTGGCTTCGGCCAGGTCGGCATCCAGCACCACGAAGTCCTTTTCGGCACCCAGCGCTACGAGTGTCTTACCGTAGGCCTCGCGAGTGGCGATCTTTTGTCCCAATTCAAACATGGTATCTACCTCCTTACAGCATTGCGCGGAGCTCGGCCACGGCCTGCTCGTACTGGGCGTCGTTGGGAGCGGAGCCGTGCCACTTCACCTGATTCTCCATGAAGGACACGCCCTTGCCCTTAACGGAATTGGCCACGATGGCGGTAGGCTTGCCCTTGACGGCCTTAGCCTCGGCGAAGGCGCTCTCGATCTGGGCAAGGTCGTGGGCGTCGATGGTGATGACGTGGAAGCCGAAGGAGGCCAGCTTGCCCTCGTAGGGAGCGGGGTTGACGATATCGGCAATGGCGCCGTCGATCTGCAGACCGTTGTAGTCAAAGACTACGCAGAGGTTGTCCAGATCGTGACGGGCGGCGAACATGAGGGCCTCCCAGACCTGACCTTCCTCGGATTCACCGTCGCCTACGATGGTGTAGGTGCGGTAGTCCTTGCCGTCGATCTTGGCGGCGAGAGCCATACCCACGGCGGCAGAGATACCCTGACCCAGGGAGCCTGTGGACATATCCACACCGGGGATGTGCTTCATATCGGGGTGACCCTGGAGTACAGAGTCAATATGACGAAGGGTGAGCATATCCTCAAAGGGGAAGAAGCCCTTGCGTGCCAGGGTAGCGTACAGGGCGGGGGCGGCGTGACCCTTGGAGAGCACGAAGCGGTCGCGATCCTCCCACTTGGGATTTTGGGGATCCACGTTCATTTCGGAGAAGTAGAGATACGCCATGATATCGGCGATGGAGAGGGAACCGCCGGGGTGGCCCGAGGCGGCGGCGTGGGTGCCATCCAGAATTCCGATACGGATCATGGTGGCTTCTTGTTTCAGTTGTGCGAGCTTCGCAACATCCATTTTATGCCCCTTTCTGCCGTCGTGCTGACGGCGGTCTCCGTTGCCTTGAGGCACAGGAGAACATACTGATATTATTGTACCATGAAAGCGGGGATTTGTCAAGGGGAAAAGGCGACAGACGGTATAAAAATGCCGATAACGGCTCACGGATTTTTTCGGAGTCGTTATCGGCAGTATTCAGGGATTCACGTATTGGAATTTTGTTTCGTTTTTTCCTTCAATCAGGGTAAATCCGGCTTTTTCCCACGTAAAGCGGGCGGTTTTGTTTGCAACGGCTGCGTACCCGTCATCGGTTGGGTATCGACCCAGCTTTTTCATAAAGCAAGGAGATGTCTTTTCATAAACCGTGCCCTCCCCCGACAGAAGCCAGCTCTTTTCCTCAAAGATCAACTCATGGGTCGTGCCGACCGAGGCAGGGGAGCTGATCTCGGTGTAGACCACGTCAGCGCGAAGGAAGAGGGAAGCTATGGAAAACAGGATGAACCAGGCGCATAACAGGGTGCAGTAGATCAAGGTCTTCCAACAAAGTACCTTTTTTACGGCTACGAAAAGGCCTCCGAACAGAAGAAGGGGGATGAAGAGGGTGCGGAGCAGGAACTGCCACTGAAAGAGACCCATTCCGAACAGAAACAGATGCAGGTTGAAGACGGTTGCCAGAAAGGACAGGATCAGGGAGCCGAGCAACAGGAGCATACCGATCCCGATCAGAACCAGGGCGGCCACGGGCGGGCGGTTATGCGCTTTGACGTGGCGGATAAAGCCCAGAACGGCTCCGGTAGCTACGATGACGAAGGGGATGAACAACAAAAGGAGAATGCCGAAGATCGTACCATTCATGGGTTTGCGCTCCTTGGATCATTTTTTCCACGTGGAGGGGGCGAAGAGTGCCAGCATGGGGAAGAGCTCCAGACGTCCCGCCAGCATATCGAATATGAGAACCAGCTTGGAGGGGATGGAGAAGAACCCGAAGTTCCCCGCGGGGCCCACCGATCCCAGACCGGGGCCAATATTGTTGATGGTGGCGGTTACGGCGGTGAAATTGGTGATCAGATCGTGGTCGTCGAAGGATATGAGGATGACGGACACCGTGAAGATCAGGATATACCAGATCATGTACACGTTGGTGGCGCGGACGACTTCGGGCTCAACGGGGTGCTTGTCGATCGTGATGCGCCTGACGCGGTGGGGGTGTACCAAATTGCCCAGTTCGTTGGCCGCGCCGCGAAGCAGGATCATGAGGCGGGAAATCTTAAGGCCTCCGCCTGTAGAGCCCGCGCAGGCACCGATGAACATGATCAGAACCAGTAGCGTGCGGGAAAGCTCAGGCCAACGATTGAAGTCTACCGTGGCAAAGCCCGTGGTGGATATCAGGGATGCCACCGTAAAGGCGACGTGGCGGATGGTCTCACCCAGGGTATCAAAAGCGCCTCGAACATTCAGGGTGATGACCAGGATAGCAATGCCGACGATATAGATGAAACGGCGAAGCTCGGTGTTGAAGGCATCCTTAAAGCGGCGGAGCAGGAGCAGGTAGTAGCAACTGAAATTGATGGAGAACAGGAGCATGAAGATTGTTACGACCCACTGAATGTAGGGGGTATAGCTTGCCATGCTGTCGCCTCGAACACCGAATCCTCCTGTTCCCGCCGTTCCGAAAGCTGTGGTGAGTGACTCGAAGGGGGACATTTTGCCGCAAAGCAGAAGAATGAACTGAAGAAGGGTCAGGACAAGATAGATGGAATACAGGATCAGCGCGGTGGTCTTGACGCGGGGCACCAGCTTGGAGACCGAGGGGCCGGGGCTTTCAGCCTTCATGATGTGCATATTCTGACCGCCGGACAGGGGAACGAAGGCCATGATGAAGACCAGAACGCCCATGCCGCCCACCCAGTGGGTAAAGCTGCGCCACATGAGCATGCACTTGGGCAGAGACTCCACCTCGGAGAGAATGGAGGCACCTGTGGTGGTAAAGCCCGAAACCGTCTCAAAAAGGGCATCCACGTAGTTCGGGATGCTGCCCGAGAGAAAGAGAGGAAAGGCGCCGAAGACCGACAAAACGATCCAAGAAAGGGAAACGATGACGAATCCCTCGCGGGCGTACAGGGTGGAATTTTTCGGCTTTTTCAGCACGCAAAGAATTCCGATGCCGCCGCAGAGGAGCATGGTGGCGAGGAAATGCCACACCTCAATTTCTCGGTAGACCAGGGCGGTTACGGCGGGCACGGCCATGAAGCCGCATTCGAAAATGAGCAACCAGCCCAGGATATTACGGATCATACGGTAATTCATAGGTTACCTCTCAGTCCAACATATCCGCAATGTCATCCATCATTTTGACGCGGGATACGACCACGACCCGATCTCCGGCCAGGATCTTATCCAAACCGCGGGGAATGATGACTTTATCTGCACGAATGATGGCAGCAATCAGAACATCCTTCTTTTTGGCCAGCTTCATCAGGGGAATATTCGTGACAGGAGAGCCTTCCTTAACGGTATATTCGGTAGCCTCGACCTTGCCGTGGATGATGTTGTACAAGGTTTCCATGCTGCTGCCCATGGAGTTTTTCATGGCGCGGACATAGCGGGCTATGAGGTCAGCGGTGATGTTCTTCGGGTAGATGGTAGAGTCCAGATCCAGATGCTTGATGACGTCGTCGAAGGCGATACGGTTGATCTTGGTGACTACCTTCGGCTGACCGATGCTCTTGGCAAAAAGAGACAAGAAAATGTTTTCTTCGTCCAAGCCTGTCATGGCCACGAAAGCGGATGTGGTGGCGATCCCTTCCTCCATGAGCAGTTCCTGATCCGAGGCATCGCCGCATATGATGCTGACTTCGGGAAATTTGATGCAGAGCTCATCGCAACGGGTTGGGTTCTTGTCAATAATCTTGACTGATATACCCGAACGACGCAGGATGCGGCAGAGATACTGCGCAGTTTCGCCTCCACCTACAATCATGACATCCTTGACAGCTTTGGTTTTGTAGCCGATGGTGCGGAAGAAGTCGGCGGCGTTTTTGGGAGACGCTACCACCGAAATGATGTCCTTTTCTGCAAACACAAAATTACCGTCTGCGATGTAGGCCTCATCACCCCGTTCGATGGTGCAGACCAGCACGTCGCATCCCAGTTTGGCAACGACGTCCTTAACGGCCATGCCTGACAGACGGCTTCCTTCGGGAATCTTATATTTCAAAAGCTCTACTTTACCGCCCGCGAAGGTGTCGATCTTGATGGCGGAAGGAAAGCGCAATACGCGGGCAATCTCAGCGGCGGCGGCATGCTCGGGATTTATGACCATAGCCAGGCCAAGCTCATCTTTCAGGTAATCTGCCTCTGAACTGTATGCGGGGTTCTTGACCCGCGCAATGGTCTGACAGTCCCGCGCTTTTTTGGCAATCAGGCAGCAGAGCAGATTGAGCTCATCCGAGCCCGTAACGGCGATGAGGAGATCGGTTTTATGAATACCGGCCTCTTCCTGAACCGTATGGGTGGCGCCGTTTCCCACGAAACCCATTATATCCAGTCTGGAAGAGAGATTGGTTACGGCATCTGCACGGGTATCCACTACGGTGATATTATTGCCTTCTTCGTTGAGTTGCTCGGCCAGGGTCTGCCCGACCTTGCCGCAACCGACGATCATGATATTCATACAGTACCTCCGTACGTATCAAATGCAGGAATATATAATACTATTGTACCACGAACGGGTGGATTTGTCAAGGGGAAAACGGCGTGTGCGCTTGCAGGGAAGCAAGATAGTTATTGGCCTCTTCTCTGGAGCAGAATCGGAAAACGGGCTTATTGGGAAATTGGGCCAGCTGTTCAAGCACCTGAGGCTTGCTTTCTGTATGGAATTTTTGTATGAAATCCAAAAACTCCGCATCATCCTCGGTTTCTATCCACGGTATATCCGACCGCGCGTGTCCGCGGCGGGTTCGTATGCCTTCCAGACATACCTCTGTCGGGTAATCCAGAAAGAAAACAACGTCACATGCGGAGAGTCGCCATTCCAGCGTGGAGGCGTAGTGACCGTCGATGATCCAAGCATCGGTTTCTATGATCTTTCGCATGATAGCGCGGAATTCTTCCTTTTTGAGGGTGGTACGATCGGGTTTCCAGAAAATCGCATCGAGATGGTGCAGAGGAAGCCCCGTGACATCGCGCAGCAAGCGGGCAAATGTGCTTTTTCCGCTTCCCGGACAGCCGATGATCATAGCTCGGCGATAGGGAAAATCCGACGTGGGATGAACCGTTGGAAGCATGGCATAGTCCTCCTGAAAAAATCATCGATATAAATATATTGTAGCATTTTATCGTAAATATGTCAATGCATCCAGCCATATTTTTTGAAAGGATATTGACTTTTCTCTCAAAAAATGGTATCATAATAGTACCGCTTATTTCATACTTTTTTGAAAGGAAACGACTACATGAACGAGTTTATTTTCAACGCAAATTATCATCAGAATCCTGCGGTACTTCACGTGAACTGTGAGGCACCTCGTGCATACTTCATTCCTTACCAGAACGAGAAAATTGCCCTGGGCGGTAATCGCAACGCATCCCATCGCTTTGTGACTTTGTGCGGTGATTGGGATTTTACCTTTTATAAATCTCTCCGGGATCTTCCCGATTTTACGGCTGAGGGCTTTGCTTCCGATAGTCAAAAGATCAACGTCCCCCGCTCCTGGCAGACCATGCTGGATCGAGGCTACGATACACCCAACTACGTCAACGTGGTCTACCCCATCCCCGTAGACCCGCCCTTCGTCCCCGACGACAACCCCTGCGGTCTCTACAGCCGCACCGTCAAGCTCCACCCCACCATGCTGGAGGGTAAGTCTGTCTACATGAACTTCGAGGGCGTGGACTCCTGCTTCTACCTCTTCATCAACGGGCAGTTCGTGGGGTACAGTCAGGTCTCTCACATGACCAGCGAGTTGGAGGTCACCAAGTACCTCCATGCCGGTGAAAACCTCATTCAAGTCCTTGTGCTGAAATGGTGCGACGGTACGTACCTTGAGGATCAGGACAAGTTCCGCTGGTCGGGTATCTTCCGCGAGGTGTTCTTCCTCCTCCGCGATCCCGTCCATATCGTGGATATTCACGCCCGCCCCGCGCTGAACGAGGCCTACACCCGCGGCGCCTGCCCCACCGAGATCACCCTGAACGGAGAGGGTCTGGTGGAGTACAAGCTCCTCCGTCCCAACGGCATGCAGATCGAGTCGGGAAGCCTGTACATCAAGGAGAAGGGAACCATTGATTTCCTTGTGGACTCCCCCGAGCTGTGGAACGACGAGGAGCCCAACCTCTATACCCTGCTCATCACCTGCGGCGGGGAGACCATCCCTGTGAAGGTGGGCTTCCGCCACATCGAGGTCAAGGAGGGCGTTCTGTACTTCAACGGTGAGAAGATCAAGCTGAAGGGCGTCAACCGTCATGACAGCCATCCCATTCTGGGCTCGGCTACCCCCGTGGATCACATGATCCGCGACCTCATGATCATGAAGCAGCACAACGTCAACTGCGTGCGCACCAGCCATTACCCCAACGATCCCCGCTTCCTGTCCCTGTGCGACGAGTACGGCTTCTACGTCATCGACGAGACCGACATGGAGACCCACGGTTTCGGTGCCATTGGCAACTGGGACGAGCTGACCGAAAGCCCCGACTGGACAGAGGCCTTCGTGGATCGTACCGCCCGCATGTATGAGCGGGACAAGAACCACGCCTGCGTGCTGATGTGGTCTCTGGGTAACGAGTTCGGTGTGGGTCAGAACCAGCGCAAGCAGAGCGAGTATATCCACGCCCGCGACCCGAAGGCCCTCGTTCACTCCGAGGACGCCTCCCGCCGTACCTCCACCCGCCTGCACGGCGACCTGAAGGGCAAGACCGACGAGGAGATCGGCACCGCTCTGGAGTGCGACTACATCGACGTGGAGAGCCGCATGTACCCCGCCCCCGACGAGATCCGCGCCACCTACTTTGATCGCAAGATCTACACCAAGCCCCTGTTCCTCTGCGAGTACTCCCACGCCATGGGCAACGGCCCCGGCTGTCTGAAGGAGTACTGGGATCTCATCTACTCCGAGGAT
>JAZRIF010000075.1:0-9584 GCA_045645165.1 Eubacteriales bacterium | reverse complement strand
AGTTACTTCACCGAGCGATTTGGCAGAAACGATTTCGAGCCGATCAATAGGCAGGAGTTACCCAACGCTACTGCCTATCTCATGAAGTACATCGAGAAGTCTGGGGAGCGAATCGTCTACTCCAAGAACACACCGGCATATTTCGTCTCGGACATTCTGGACGATGACGTAGTATGCACCATCGGGCAAGAGGACAGAAAGCTTTTGCTGTTCGACAATTTCATCTGCTTTGACGATGGGGTGTATATCGGTGAAGTCAGCCCCGATGTTATCAAGCAGATGCCCAAAAAGAATTAAACCAATTAGTCTTTCGCCTTGGTGGAGCGTAAACGAAACCGCCGTCGAGGTCAAGGGGTCGAAAATATCGCTGAAAAGCAGGAAATGGCCGACAACAATGCAATATTTTCGTCTGTTTCCCTTGACCTCTTTGGGCGGTTCCGTTTGGTTCGCTCCCGTCGAAAGACAAATCTAAAGACTGATAAAGAAAGGAAAACAAAATGAAAACAGCAGTTATTTACGCACGTTATTCCAGTGAACGGCAGACAGAACAATCCATAGAGGGTCAGCTTCGGGTATGTCACGAATTTGCCGAGCGCAACGATTTGAAGATTATCGACACTTACATTGACCGCGCCATGACCGGTACAAACGACAACCGAGCCGCGTTTCAGAAGATGCTATCCGACAGCGATAAGCCCCAGCCATGGGATATCGTGTTGGTGTACGCTCTTGACCGCTTTGGCCGTAATTCCATCGAGGTGGCGGTCAACAAGCAAAGACTACAGAAGAACGGCAAGATCCTGATCTCGGCCACCCAAAGAACGTCGGTGAACATCGACGGTACGCAGAATTTGGACGGTATCATCCTGGAAAACGTCCTGATTGGTCTGTCTGAGTATTACTCCGCAGAGCTGTCCCAGAAGATCCGCCGTGGCCAGAATGAGAGTCGATTGAAAGGCAACTTCGCAGGTGGCAAGGTGCCTTATGGGTACACAACGGCCAATAAGAAGATCATTATACACGAAGAACGCGCCAAGATCGTGCGGTGGATGTATCAATCCTATTCTACCGGCAAGATCGTGCGCGAGATCATCGAGGAGCTAACTGCACGAGGGGTCACCCACATGGGCAAACCGTTTAAGGCTAACACCATATACAAGATCCTCCGCCTAGAAAAGTACATCGGCATATACCGACACGGAGACGAGGTGTTTACCAACATCTACCCGCAAATCGTCCCCACCGAACTGTTCAACCGCGTGCAAACGCTCCTGGCGAAGAATAAGCTGGGCTCGTCAAGCAGAGAAGTGGCGTTCTTGCTGAAAAAGAAAGTCATCTGCGGTATCTGCGGAAAGCCAATCAACGGAGAAAGCGGTACGTCGCAGAACGGGACGACTATGTATTATTACAAATGCTCCAACAGAAAAAAGCACCACTCCTGCTCCAAGGAAAGCATCAGGAAAGCCGACTTGGAGGAAATGGTGCTGAACACGACGCACCTGCTGCTGAATAAGCCCGAAAATCTCTCTGTAATCGCCGACGAGGTCATAGCCGTCCATCAGAAACGCGCGAGAGAACAGGCCGTTCTGACCCTTCTACGCGATCAGAGAAGCAAGGCGCAAAAGGCGTTGGACAATCTCATGAAAGCCCTGGAAGCCGGAATCTTCACCGCGACCACCAAGGACAGAATTACCGAACTGGAATCCGAGATCGACGAGCTTAACGGACGGATTCTAACCGAGGAATGTAAGGAAGCAAATCTGCTCACCAAGGAGGACGTGGAAACGTTCCTGCTCGATGCCCTGAAAGCAGAACCTCCGTTACTGATTGACACCCTCATAGATAAGATCATCCTGTATGATGACAAAATCGAGATCTACTACAAATACACACAAAACAATAATCCCGACGATTCTCACACCGAGGATCGTCGGGATTTCTGTTTGCCTTTTGGAAAATGGGTAGTGGTCACTGACAGGCATATCATCTATACCGCAGACCTTTGGGCATAAAGAAAAACCAGCCAAACCGTGTGGTTCGACTGGTTCTACTATGGTGGAGATAAGGGGAGTCGAACCCCTGACCTCTTGAATGCCATTCAAGCGCTCTCCCAACTGAGCTATACCCCCAAAAGCGGCCGTTGTTTTTCACAACGGTGATATTATAGCACAAGCCGATGGATTTGTCAATAGGTTTTTGAAAATTTTTTCGGATTTTTTGAAGAAATTCGGAGATCTTCTGCAGGGAGAAGATCTCCGAAGGAAAATGCCTTGACAGGGAAGGATCAATTGGAGGTAGCGCTTTCCACCAAACGGTCTGCGCCGTAGCGCTCGCGGAGCTTGGGCTTTTCGATCTTGCCCGTGGGGTTGCGGGGAACGTCGGCAAAGATGATCTTGCGGGGGCGCTTGTAGCGGGGCAGAGTCAGGCAGAATTCCTGGATCTCCTCCTCGGTACAATCCATACCGTCCTTGACCTGAATGATCGCTGCGGCGATCTCGCCAAGACGCTCGTGAGGCAGACCGATGACTGCCACGTCGCTGATCTTATCAAAGGCGCGGAGGAAGTCCTCGATCTGAACGGGATACAGGTTCTCGCCGCCCGTGATGATGACGTCCTTCTTGCGGTCAACGAGGTAGATGAATCCGTCCTCGTCCTCGCGTGCCATGTCACCTGTGAGGAGCCAGCCGTCCTCGGTGAGGATCTCCTTGGTGGCGGTGGGATTTTTGTAGTAACACTTCATGACGCCGTCGCCCTTGACAGCCAACTCACCTACCTCGCCCTGAGGAACGGGTACGCGGTGCTCATCAAGGATCTTGCACTCCCAACCGAAGCCGGGGATGCCGATAGCGCCTACCTTGTGGATATTCTCCACGCCCAGATGCACGCAACCAGGGCCGATGGACTCGGAGAGACCGTAGTTGGTATCGTAATCCTGCCCGGGGAACTTCTCCTGCCAACGCTTGACCAGGGAGGGGGGCACGGGCTGTGCGCCGATGTGCATGAGCCGCCACTGGGAGAGGCGGTACTCGTCCATCTTGATGTCCCCGCGGTCGATGGAGTCCAGAATATCCTGAGCCCACGGCACAAGCAGCCACACGATGGTGGCGCGCTCCTCGGAAACGGCCTGGAGGATCCACTCGGGGCTGACGCCGCGGAGCAGAACTGCTTTGCTACCGGCTACCAGAGAGCCGAACCAGTGCATCTTGGCACCTGTGTGGTACAGGGGGGGGATGCAGAGGAACACGTCGTCGCGGGTCTGGCCGTGGTGAGCCTGCTCGGTGCGGGCGGAGGCCATGAGGGCGCGGTGATCGTGGAGGATAGCCTTGGGGAAGCCCGTGGTACCCGAGGAGAAGTAGATGGCGGCGTAATCGTCGTCGGAGAGCTCCACGGCGGGGGCGATGGTGGAGCAGTAATAGACCATCTTATTGTACAGGGAAGCGTAGGCAGGGCACTCGTCCTCTTTGCCTACGAAGAAGAAATCGGTGATGCCCGTCAGCTCGGGAAGGACGGCATCCACGCGCTCGGTGAACTCGGGGCCGAAGACCAGCATCCGCGCGTCGGCCAGATCGAGACAGTACTTGATCTCGTCGGAGGCGTAGCGGTAGTTCATGGGCACCACAATGGCACCGGCTTTGAGTACGCCGAAGTAGACGGGGAGCCATTCCAGACAGTTCATGAGCAGAACGGCCACCTTGTCGCCCCGCTTGACTCCGCGGGAGAGGAGCAGGTTGGCAAAGCGGTTGGCGCGGACGTCGAAATCCCGCCAGGTCATCTCGCGGCGGTAGCGCTGACCCTCGGCTGCCTCGATGAGGTTATATTCCCGCCAGGTGGTGCTCTTCTCGGGCTGATTGGCGGGGTTAATTTCCACCAGCGACACCTCGTCGGGGTGGAGTCTTGCATGTTTTTCCAGATATTCGGTAATGGGCATGGGGGACCTCTTTCTTGGGTGGGGGATGAAATTAGAATAAATATAATTATAGCACAAAAAGGGAGAATTGTCAAGGGATTTTGGGGTTTTAGGGGAAAAAGGGGAGAAAAGATTATTTGTTGGGCGGAGGGAGTGAAAAAACCGACCCGTCGGCAGAATATCTGCGCGTCGGGTCGGCTTAGTAGGAGGGTGTTTTAGTCTTCGCTTTTATGCTTCCACCAAGCATCACTCAAGTAAGACGGTGGAACCTGCTCTGTATCAAACAGCGAGAATTCAATTCCCATTTCATCTAATTCTTCAAACCATCTCTCACGCTTACTTTCGGGTAACTTTTGACCGCACCACGGGCAATATGCGATGCAAATACCCGAATTACCGTTGTCGGATACGGGAATCATATACTCGTCAAAGCGTTTGGAATAGAAAATTGTTTTATCTCCTGCATTTTCGTTGCATTCGCAGGAGACGTTGCGCTTCATCATTTCACAGCAATACGTATCAAAATCCACAATCATTCACCTTCTTATCCTTAAAATAAAACTTAAAAAGTTTTCCGATGTGTTGCCAGCCAAGGAAATAGAGGGGTGGGGCAACAGCCTTCATTCAAAAAAACGCGACTTTGTCGGGGGCGGGGGGAAAGAAACTTCGGCGTTTGAGATGGTTCTTTCCCCCAGCCCCAATCGAACCGAGGGTCGAGGCTTGAAAGTCACACCGTCATTTTACCAAAATTATACCACAAATCCCCCGCTATGTCAACGTCAACTTTATGCAAAAAAACCAAAACAAATTTCGCGAAAACTCTTGCAATTCAAAGGGAAGTATGGTATAATAATCTGCGTGTGTGTGATAAACACCGCGTATTACACGGGTGGTCCGCTGCGACGCTCTGCATGAACACCCCGGATTTAAGGAGGCATATTAATCATGGATCTGATTAAGGCTTTTACCAATGAGCAGCTGAAGGAAACTGTCCCTTCCTTCGAAATCGGTGACACCGTTCGTGTCGAGAACAAGATCAAAGAGGGCAACCGCGAGAGAATCCAGATCTTCGAGGGTACCGTTATCGCCAAGCACGGCGGCGGCATCTCCGAGACCTTCACCGTCCGCCGTATTTCCTACGGTTGCGGCGTGGAGAAGACCTTCCCCCTGCACTCCCCCAACGTAGCCGGTATCAAGGTTATCCGCGTTGGTAAGGTGCGCCGCGCTAAGCTGTACTACCTGCGTGACCGCGTCGGTAAGGCTTCCAAGGTCAAGGAGCAGATCGACTGATCGTAACTCTCCCACATATAGAACCACTCTGTCGGAACGACAGGGTGGTTTTATTGTTTCTATGGAATTGTGTGTTCAAATTTGGGTTTGTAGTGCAGGGGTTTCACCCCTGCACCCCACCAAGAACCTTTTTTCAAAAAGGTTCTTGGATCTCCAAAAACTTTCAAAAAACATTCATGAATAATCCCTTTTTGAAAGTTCTTGAAGAGAGTCCAGAGAGGAACTTCTTTCAAGAAGTTCCTCTTTGGCGTTCTCCCGCTCCCCTATAAACTGCAATTTGAACTTCGACAACAGATTTCCCTAAACCCCGTTGACAAAATCCGTTTTTCATGGTAAAATGATAGCGTACAATCAATCACCGAAGGGAGACGACCATGCTTCTGTACTACATCCGCCACGGTGACCCCATTTACGACCCCGATTCTTTGACGCCTCTTGGTCAGGAACAAGCCAAGGCGCTGGCAAAGCGTCTCCTTCTTCACGGCGTGGACAAGGTTTACGCCTCCCCTTCCAATCGAGCCATGCAGACGGCACAACCCATCTGCGACCTGCTCCGTAAGGATATCACGGCCTGCCCGTGGGCGGATGAGGGTCTGGCCGCAAGAGACTTCATGGTGCCCCACGAAAAGCATGGCTATACCTGGTGCTTCTACGATCCCAAGATTACCGCGCTGTTCAATTCTCCCGCGATCCGCGCGCTGGATAAGAAATGGTACGAGCATCCCGATCTTGTGCAGTACCGCTTTGCCGAGGGCGTGAAACGGGTGGACGAGGCGGTGGACGCCTTCTTTTTGGAACTTGGTTTCCGTCACGACCGCGAGAACAATCGCTACGAGATCGTCACCCCCAACCACGACCGCGTCGCCCTCTTCGCCCATCAGGGCTTCGGCATGTGCTTCTTCAGCAGTATGCTGGATATCCCCTATCCCCAGTTCTGCTCCCACTTTGATTTCGGCCATAGCTCCATGTCAGTGATCCACTTCGCCGAGCATGGCGGGTACGTCTACCCCAAGGTGCTGCAGGTGTCCAACGACTCCCATTTGTACCGCGAGGGGATTCTGACCGGCTACCACAACGTGATCAAGTTCTAATGGGAATCTGATACGATACGAAGCATCGAAAGGAGACGGCTATGATTTTCTACTACATCCGCCACGGTGAGCCCTTGGGGGTGCCCGATTACTCCTTGACCCCCCTGGGGAAGGAGCAGGCGAAGGCTCTTGCCAAGCGTCTCTGCCTCTACGGCATCGACCGCGTATTCGCCTCCCCCACCCTCCGCACCATGCAGACGGCACAGCCCATCTGCGACCTGCTCCGCAAGGAGATCACCACCTGTGATTGGGCCGACGAAGGCATCGTTTGGAACGAATTCACCGTCCCCCATCCCAAGTACGAGCATACCTGGGCGTTCTTTGACCCCAAGTATCTGGAGATCTTCTCCTCCCCCGAGGTTCGTGCCTTGGGCGAGCGTTGGTATGAGCATCCCGAGCTTGCGGGGCTCAACTTCAAGGCAGGGGTGGAGCGTGTCAACGCCGCGGTGGACGAGTTCTTCCTGTCCCTCGGCTTCCGCCACGACCGTGAAAACGCCCGCTACGAGGTGGTCACCGAGCATCTGAACCGCGACCGCGTAGCCCTATTTGCCCACCAAGGCTTCGGCATGAGTTTTTTCAGCAGTATGCTGGATATCCCCTATCCCATGTTCTGCACCCACTTCGATTTCAGTCACAGCTCCATGTCGGTGGTCAATTTCGAGCCGCGCGGGAAGTACGTCTACCCCCACGTTCTGCAGACCGCCAATGATTCTCACCTCTACCGCGAGGGGATCATCACAGGCTACCACAACAGCATTAAGTTTTGACGAATTCAAATTGGGGTTTGCAGGGGCTTTGCCCCTGCACCCCACAAGCCCTTCTTGAAAGAAGGGCTTGACCCCAAGAACTTTAAAAAATATTGATAAATAACTCTTTTTTAAAGTTTTAGGAAGTCCAGAAACCCTCGCAAACTTCGCCGCAGGCGAATTTGCCCCCGAGCGGAGCGAGGATATTTTCAAAAGGGTTTCTGGTGGGGTAGCGAAGCGGCGACACGGTCGTGAATGACTGCCGGTGGCAGTCAGAGCCGTGTCGTGACCGAGCCGCAGCGAGACCCAGGGGTGAAACCCCTGCCCGATAAAACCCAATTTAACATATATTACAGGAGATAGAAACCATGAACACCTTTTATCCCGAGATCAAGAAAAACTTCGGCTTTGGCATGATGCGCTTGCCCATGAACGGCGAGAACGTCGATATCCCCCAGACCTGCGCTATGGTGGATGCCTTCATCAACGCCGGTTTCAACTACTTCGACACCGCCCATGGCTACATCGGCGGCAAGAGTGAGCTGGCCGTCAAGGAGTGCCTCACCTCCCGCTATCCCCGCGAGAGCTACATCCTCACCGATAAGCTCTCCCCCAATTTCTTCAATACCGAGGCGGATATCCGTCCCTACTTCCAGTCCATGCTGGAGGCCTGCGGCGTGGAGTATTTCGACTTCTTCCTCCTCCACTCTCTGACCGCAGGGAACTACCCCCACTATACGGGTAACCGCGCCTTTGAGATCGCCGCCGAGCTGAAGGCCGAGGGCAAAGTGCGCCACGTGGGTATCTCCTTCCACGACACCGCCGAAACTCTGGAGAAGATCCTCTCCGAGCAGCCCTCCATTGAGGTAGTTCAGCTCCAGTTCAACTACCTGGACTACGAGGATGCCCACGTGCAGGGGCGTCTCTGCTACGAGGTCTGCGTGAAGTACGGCAAGCCCGTCATCGTCATGGAGCCCGTCCGCGGCGGCAGTCTGGTCAATCTCCCCGAGGCAGGACTGGATGAGATCAAGAAGCTGGGTGAATACTCCCCCGCAGGCTACGCCATCCGTTACGCCGCTTCCTTCGACAACATTTTCATGGTACTGTCGGGCATGAGCAATATGGAGCAGATGGAGGACAACATCAAGTCCATGAAGGATTTCACCCCCTTCACCGAGCCCGAGTTCGACACCGTCTACCGCGTGGCCGATATCATCCGCGCCATCCCCACCATCCCCTGCACTTCCTGCAAGTACTGCACCGACGGCGATCGTTGCCCCATGAACATCCGCATCCACTCCCTGTTCGGCGCAGAAAACAAGGCGCGCCGCTTCAACACCGAGGACGCCCGCGGCCACTACAACTGGGTCACTGCCAACGGTGGTAAGCCCACCGATTGCATCGAGTGCGGCGCCTGTGAGGAGATCTGCCCCCAGCAGCTCCCCATCCGTCAGCTCCTCAAGGAGATCGGGGAGCGGTTTGAAGCGTGACTGCTTGAATTTGTGAAAAGTATGTGAAAAACTCACCGATTTGTTTGAAAAATCTCCCTTTTCCCCCTTTACAAATTCGCTGAATTGTGTTACAATAGGAGGGTAAAAGGGAGTAGCTTGCGGCTGTGTCCGTTCTCTGCACGTCAATACGGTCTTGACCTCGGTCTTTGATCCGTGCATGGATGAAATAGCAAGACTTTTACCGAACAGTCTTTCGGCTTTCGGTAAAAGTCTTTTTATTTCGGCTATTTTCAACTCAAAATCAAAAAGAGAGGTAAAACGACGTGAATTTCTTCCAACAATTGGGCGATCTTTTCTCCAATGTGGCAGGGCTTGCCGACATCAAGCTCATCATCATGTGGATCATCGGCGGCTTGCTCATCTACTTGGCTATCAAGAAGGACATGGAGCCCACCCTGCTTCTGCCCATGGGCTTCGGTGCGATCCTGGTCAACCTGCCCAACTCCGGCGCCGTCAACCAGTGGGTAGATGGCGTGCTTGAGGAGGGCCCCATCGACGTCCTGTTCAACGCGGGTATCGCCAACGAGCTGTTCCCCCTGCTCCTGTTCATCGGCATCGGTGCCATGATCGACTTTGGCCCCCTGCTTTCCAACCCCAAGCTCATGATCTTCGGCGCCGCCGCCCAGTTCGGTATCTTCTTTACCCTGTGTCTGGCTAATCTGGTGGGCTTTGACCTGAAGGACGCCGCTTCCATCGCCATCATCGGCGCGGCTGACGGCCCCACCTCCATCTTCGTGGCCAACTACTTCGGCTCCAATTACACGGGCGCCATCATGGTGGCCGCCTACTCCTACATGGCGTTGGTGCCCATCGTCCAGCCCCCCGTTATCAAGCTGCTGACCTCCAAGAAGGAGCGCCAGATCCGCATGACCAACAAGGATATCTGCGTGTCCAAGCGCACCAAGATCCTGTTCCCCATCGTCATCACCATCATCACGGGTATCGTCTCCCCCAAGAGCGTGGCCCTCATCGGCTTCCTCATGTTCGGTAACCTCATCCGCGAGTGCGGCGTGCTGGACAGCCTGTCCGAGACCGCCCA
>JAZRIF010000074.1:0-2838 GCA_045645165.1 Eubacteriales bacterium | reverse complement strand
GTATATCCTCTGTCAAACAGACCCATATAGGGAAAGCAGGTGTCCAGAGGGCGCCCAGCCCTTTGGTGGCGCTCTTTTGGTACTTTTCTCTCGACACAGAGAGAAAAGTACATAAACAAACTCACCGATAAACCCAAATTTGAATTACTTTAAACGAAAACCACCGCCCAAGTCGGACGGTGGTTTTCGTGTCTGTCTTTCGTTTTATGCCTACAAAAATCAGTTGTTTCTGTTCTGGAAGCACTCGCTGCAGTAAACGGGACGGTCGTTGTGAGGCTCGAAAGGAACCTTGCACTCCTTACCGCAGTTTGCGCAGGTAGCGTCAAACATCTGGCGGGTGGGAGCCTGACCGCGCTGAGCCTTACGGGCGTTGCGGCAATCACGGCATCTCTGGGGCTCGTTCTCGAAGCCCTTCTCGGCGTAGAACTCCTGCTCGCTGGCGGAGAAAACGAATTCGCGTCCGCAATCCTTGCAGACAATGGTCTTGTCAGTGTACATTGTATACCTCTTCTTTTTCTGTGCTTTTCGCACATATTACAGATATTATACAGCGTTTTGTGAATTTTGTCAAGCCCTTTTTTGAAATTAATGTGAATTTTTTCCACTTTTATCTGCAAAATGCCCAAAATTGTGAACGATATGCCGCGTAATTTACCAACAACGGTGCCGTATCAAAAAGCCCCGACATACGTCGGGGCTTTGAAAACAGTATGTAAGATCAGCGAATGATCTTCTTCTTCTTGGGAGTATCAAACTCCTTCATGAGACGATCCAGCTCCTCGTCAGCAGAGGCGCGGGGCTTCTCGCGCTTGATGGGCGCGCCCTCGGGTCTTGCGGGACGGGTGGGCTTGGCAGGAGCGGCAGGAGCCTCTACAACCTTCTTGGGCTCGGGCTTGGCGTTGGCAAAGCCGGTAGCGATGATGGTGATGTGCATCTCATCCTCCAGCTCGTTGTCGAAGTTGACACCCCAGATCACGTTGGCCTCGGGGGAAGCCTCGGCGGCGATCATGCTGGAAGCCACATCCACGTCCTCCAGACCGACGTCGGGAGATACGGTGATGCTGATGAGGATGGCGTGAGCACCGGTGATGGAGGACTCCAGCAGGGGGCTGGAGATAGCGGCCTTAGCGGCCAGCTCGGCCTTGTCCTTACCGGTAGCGCTACCGACACCCATGTGAGCGTGGCCGGCGTTCTTCATAACGGAGCAAACGTCAGCGAAGTCCAGGTTGATGAAAGCAGAAACGCTGATGAGACCGGAGATACTCTGAGTACCGCGAGCGAGGACGCCGTCAGCTACCTCAAAGGCGTTCTGGAGAGTGATGCGGGTATCGGTGACCTGCTTCAGTCTCTCGTTGGGGATGACCACCAGAGAGTCTACGTACTGGCTCAGCTCGGCAATACCGGCAACAGCCTGATCCATACGGCGCTTGCCCTCGAAAGCGAAGGGCTTGGTTACGATACCGATGGTGAGAATATCCATCTCATGAGCCAGACGAGCCACAACGGGAGCTGCACCGGTACCGGTACCGCCGCCCATACCTGCGGTAATGAACACCATATCGGCATCCTGCAGAATGGCCTTGAGCTCCTCAATGGACTCCTCGGCTGCGCGGGAACCGATCTGAGGATTCGCGCCTGCGCCAAAGCCCTTGGTCAGCTTCTCGCCGATCACCAGCTGGGTGGCAGCATCCGAATGATGAAGAGCCTGACGGTCGGTGTTGATACCTACGAACTCCACACCCTTGATGCTGGAGCTGATCATGCGGTTCACGGCGTTGTTACCGCCGCCGCCGACACCGATTACTTTAATCTTTACGCCGGACTCATAGTTATCGTAGTGTTCAAAAGTCATTGTTTGTTCCTCCCGTTTTTTACAAATACGAAGCATTTATTGGCGCGATCCGCTTACCCTCAGCGGGCCCGCGCATCTCATCCCGCCGATCCCGGCAGGGATTCTATACCATACCTATATAATATACTTTTTTTCTCAAAAAAGCAATAGATTTCGCTATATGTTCAATAAAAGTTTACATATTTGCACGACAAAAGAAGGGACTTGGGAGGCTGTCCCCAGGAAAAAATCAGCCGATTACCTCGGTAGCCCACTGGGGGAGGATGACGTCGGGAGAGGCGCGGTGGATGATGCGGGCGGGATCCGAAACGTCAACCAGCACCGGAAGGGTGCCGTCGTCCTTCCCTGCCGCTTCCCGATCCTCCAGGGAGCGCCCCACGAGATTCAGCTTGCGATCCAGCTCGTCCATGCTCCCCACACTGACCAGGATGCGGCGGTCCAGCACGAATCGGATATCGTAGCGATCCCCCAGCTCCATGCCCGTGACACGGGGCGCAAGCGGCGAGGTCATAAGGGCCTCGATGAATTCCAGCACGTAGGCATACTCCACCGCCGGTTCATCGGTCTCCAGCTCGTAGTCCACCTGATCCTCGGGAGCCGAATCCGGCTCGTAGGGGAGATTGATGAACGAGAGGGGCTCTCCCACGCGCACGCGGGCGGTTTCGGGAAGACCCACGTAGATGGCGCCTACCCGTCGCGCCTCCTTGGGATTGCTGAACACGCCCAGAACCTCTCCCCCTTTTCCGACCGTATCCGAGGAGAGATCTTCGGCGTTGATGAGATAGTAATTCCCGTTGTGACAGGTGTAATACACCTCGGTGATCTCGCGGTAGGTAATGGTAACCCGGCCATTCAGATGCTTACGCACCCGAATCCCGTCCAGAAGAGGCAGTCCCTTACGAAGACGCTCCGCCACAGCCGAGCCGTCAAAGCCCAGCATCTGATCTCCGGGCGAGAGGGCAGCGTACTCCTTGATCACCGAAGCC
>JAZRIF010000073.1:0-4879 GCA_045645165.1 Eubacteriales bacterium | reverse complement strand
AAGGGTCATACCCCCGGCGCAACTGCAACCTGTACCGAAGCACAGATCTGTACCGTATGTAACGCAGAGCTGGACGCCGCTACCGGTCATACCCCCGGTGCCGAGGCAACCTGTACCGAAGCACAGACCTGTACCGTATGTAACGCAGAGCTGGACGCCGCCAAGGGTCACACCGCCGGCGCAGCTGCAACCTGTACCACCGCGCAGACCTGTACCGTATGTAATGCCGAGCTGGCCGCCGCTAAGGGCCATACCGCCGGCGCAGCTGCCACCTGCACCACCGCACAGACCTGTACTGTATGTAATGCAGAGCTTGTCGAAGCCAAGGGTCACACCGCCGGTGCCGAGGCAACCTGCACCACCGCACAGACCTGTACTGTATGTAATGCAGAGCTTGTCGAAGCCAAGGGTCACACCGCCGGTGCCGAGGCAACCTGCACAACTGCACAGACCTGTACCGTATGTAATGCAGAGCTGACTGCCGCTAAGGGTCATACCGAGGTCGCAGATGCCGCTATTGCCGCCACCTGTACCACCGAGGGTAAGACCGAGGGTAAGCATTGCTCTGTTTGCAATGAGGTCATTGTTGCTCAGGAAACTGTTCCCGCTACCGGACATACCGAGGGTGAGTGGGTGGTCACTCAGGAGCCCGCAATCGGTGTGGAGGGTCTTCGTCAGAAGACTTGTACCGTTTGTGGTGAAGTAGTTGCCAGCGAGCCTGTAGAGGCTTTGACATCTGCTCCCGAAACTGAGTCCGCAATTCCTGAGACAAAGCCTGAGGTAGAAACCAAGGATGAGAGCGTCGTTACTGACGATCAAAACGAGAAGGAAGATGGATGCTTTGCAGTCATCTCCGGCGTTGGTACGCTCGTTTCCTGCATCCTGATGGCAGGCGGAGCATGGATCTGCTCTTCCCGCAAGAAGGAACAGGATTGATTGAACAAAAATTACCCGACACGGATTTCCGTGTCGGGTTTTTTTGTATCTTATATTCAGTTGTTTTCGCTTTTCGTAAGTGCCGTTTCAAAGGCGCTGTGTGCGGCGGTGGTGTCAGACGCGTCCAGGATCGTATACAGCACGTAATGACCGCAAACGGATACGTCCGCACAATCCAGCTTGGGCAACTCTGCTTGGTTGTAGGATTCCAAAAGGGGAGTCATGCGAAGCTTGTTGGCCTCCAGATACTGCTCGACGAATTTCTTGATTCGATTGACATCTTTGATGTTTTTAACGCGGAAAATACCAATCTCGTCCACATTCATATCAGATTCAGCGGAAACAGTAATGCGATGTTCTGACACCAACTCCAGATAATCGGCATAATCCTCTCCCCAGGTGGAGGGAGAAATATAGTCGTCGCTTACCACGTTCCATCCGTCTTCCACGGGAAGAGCATTCAAAATTTCAGTAGAGAGAGCAGAAACCGAAAGATCCTCCCTAAAGGCCTGTGAGCCATCGCAGGAAACGCAGGAGAGCAACATCAGAATTACGCAAAAAAAGTAGAGAGACAAGCGTGAAAACAGTTTCATGACAATTCCTTTCCGTGTGGGTTAATTGGTTACGGCATGAGTACGGATGTAGTGAAGGATCACTTCGTAGGCTTCCTTAGTCAGGTGAATGCCGTCGGTGCTGTTGCAGTATTCTTTTTTCAGGCAGTTGTTGCTATCCTTCAACACCGTTTGGGTGTCCAGATAACGGCATCCGTTTTCGGTGGCTATGGCCTTGACCCACGTGTTGGCCCGATCGATCTTGTCATTGTCTAAATTGGTACAATCAGCTGTCACGGGGAATATGGACTGCAGAATGATGGTCGTGTTGGGAGAGGCGGTTTGGATCTGCTGAATCAATTTGGAATAGCAGTTCTTGAACTCCGCTTCCGTAAGATAAGAGACACCCCAATCTGTACCAAGGGTAATGATGAGGATGGAGGGCTTGGCGATTCCTGCCGCCTCAGCGATGGTCATTTTCTCTCCGGTCGCGGGATAGATGATTTTGGCGGAGGAAACCTCGGAATTGAGATTGATCATGTTGGATTCACTGCGCCAGACCTGCTTTGTGTCCTTCCCGTCGGTCAGTACGCCGCGGCTGACGAGGTGAGCAGTGAGGGAATCTCCGACAAAGGTCAGGCTATCCTGGTAGGCAATACCGGCATCCGCTGTGGCGGGGAGGGAGGGATTGTCGTTTGTGGATTGGTTTATTGTCTCAGAGGGATTCGCGGAGGGATCATGAGGGGTATCGCCTGCGCAGGAGACGGAGTTCAGAAGCAGAAGGAGCGCCAGGAGCGCGCCTGTACAGTATCGAAGATGTTTCATGATCCTTCCTTTCCTTCCATTAATCGGTTACGGCATGGGTGCGAATATAGGACAAAATAACCTCGTAGGCGTTCTTGCCCAGGTGAATACCGTCGGTGCTGTTGCAGTATTCGGCTTTCAGACAATTATTTTCGTCCTTCAGGACGGATTGGGTATCCAGGTAATGGCATTGATTCTCGGAGGCAATCGCCTTGACCCAGCGGTTGGCCGTGTCGATCTTGGCGTTATCCAAGGTGGCACATCCGGCGGTCACGGGAAAAATGGATTGGAGTACGATGGTGGTTCCGGGGGAGGCCTTTTGGATTTGCTGGATCAGCTTGGTATAGCAATTTTTGAATTCCTCTTCGCCCAGATAAGAAACGCCCCAGTCGGTACCCAACGTGATGATGAGAATGGAGGGCTTGGCCTCCTTGGCGGCTTCGGCAATGGTCATCTTTTTGCCCGTTCCGGGGAAAATGATCTTAGCGGAGGTGACCTCGGAATTGAGGTTGATCATGTTGGATTCACTACGCCACACCTGCTTGGTGTTGGTGCCTCCGGTCAGGACACCGCGATTGACCAAATGCGCCGTGAGAGAATCGCCTACGAAGGTCAAGCTATCCTGGTATTCAATTCCTGCGTCCGGGGTCTGAGACAGGGTCACGCCGTCGTCGATGGGATCATCCGACGGTGCGCCCACGGGAAGCTCGCCGTCTGATGTGGTTGACGGAGCCTGCGCCGGTTTGGTCGGGGCCATGGCCGCAATGAGACAGCCTGTGAGTACGAGAAGCAGAATCAGGAGTCCTGTGATGGCAATCAACAGGAGACGGATGGGACGCTCCGGTTCGAGCAAGAAATTCTTGATTGACATGAGGGAACCTCCGTGGGATTACTTTTTGCTGTACTGACTGACGTAGGGGATCTCTTCCTTAGCCTTGCGGTGGCGCTTCGATGAGACCAGAGCGAAGATGCCCATACACGCACCGTACAGAATGGAAACCAGCAAAAGAATGAGGAGAACCTGCTGACCCGAGGGCTTGGTGGTTACCTGGAAGGGCAGATAGCAGCAGAGGTAGAAACCACCCAAAAACAGAATGGGGTGGAGAACACATTTCCCGCCTGTGGCCAGCTTGTCCGTTCTGCGGATTGATGCGGCCAGTGTGAGGCACAGCGCAAAAGGCAGGAGGAGGAAAAAGCGAAGGGGATCTATGGCGGGCTGTCCGTCTGCCGCTACAGCGTTGATCAGCAGAAGGATCATACAGAGAATCGTGTAGCGTGCGCAAGTGCCCAGCCACAGAGAAAGGGGCAGGGAGGCGGCACGAGGAGAGGTGTCCGTTTGATTATTCTTCACTTCAAGGGTGCGTTTATTCATGTATACGCGTCCTTTCACAAAATAAGTATATATAACATTATTATAAATCATTTGCGGTAGAATTGCAAGTGGTATTTGTTAATTTTTCTTCGCCGTCTTGTCCTTTGCTCGATAAAATTTATCATTATTCTGCCTGCGGTCAAATCTCGTTCATATTTATGTGGTATAATAATCATCTATGGATCAATCAATAGAAAGGAGGCAATCCCGTGTCCGAAAACAAAACAGACCATGTTACAGCCGTTGAAACGAGTGGCTATCTTTCGGGTATTCATTCTCCCCGCGACCTGCAAAAGCTGGCATTGGCAGACATTCCGCTGCTCTGTGATGAGATTCGGCAAACCCTTGTGGACACCGTAACCCAAAACGGCGGGCATTTGGCCTCCAATCTGGGTGCGGTGGAGATGTCCGTAGCTATGCACCGCGTGTTCGATTGTCCCCACGATCACTTCATCTTTGACGTAGGCCACCAGAGCTACGTACATAAGCTCCTGACAGGCCGCTATGATAACTTCCATACCATCCGCCAAGGCGGTGGCCTCTCGGGCTTTACCAAGCGGAGTGAAAGTGAGTACGATTGCTTCGGCTCGGGGCACAGCTCTACTTCGTTGTCCGCCGCGCTGGGCTTTGCCCAGGGCGACCGCATGGCGGGATCGGATGCCTACACCGTCGCCGTGGTGGGTGACGGCGCTTTCACGGGCGGTATGATCCACGAGGCGCTGAACAACATCACCCCCGGCCTGCGGCTCATCATCATCATCAACGAAAACGAAATGTCTATTTCCAAGAACATCGGCCGCTTCGCCACCCACATGGCGCGCATCCGTCGGAAATCGGGCTACTTCAAGACCAAAAAGGGCATTTCCCGCTTCATCAAGCGCATTCCCCTCATCGGAAACGGCCTGTTCTGCGCCATCCGCGACACCAAAAAGGCCATTAAGAACGCTATGTACGGCAGTAACTATTTCGAGGACATGGGACTCTACTACTTGGGTCCCGCCGACGGAAACGATTACGAGGCCGTGGAGGCTCTGCTTACCGAGGCCAAAAAGCAAAACGAGAGCGTGGTCATCCACCTCAAAACCCGCAAGGGTAAGGGCTACGCCCCCGCCGAGGAGGATCCGGGACGGTATCACGGTATGTCCCCCGCATCCTCCGTCGCCGTTTCCGAGAATTTCTCCCACCGCCTGGGCGAGATCCTCATCGAGGAGGCCTC
>JAZRIF010000072.1:0-6246 GCA_045645165.1 Eubacteriales bacterium | reverse complement strand
ATTTTAAAAAAACATTTATAAATAATCCTTTTTTGAAAGTTCTTGAAGGGGGTCTGGGGGAAACTTCTTTCAAGAAGTTTCCCCCAAGCGTCCTCCCGCTCTCCTCCCCCCATTTGAAACTCTTTTCAGAAAGGAATTGCCATGAACACTCTCCGCATCTCCACCTCCATCCGCGCTTTCCGCCGAGAGCAGCGCATGAGCCAGACCGTATTCGGCGAATATTTCGGCGTAACGCCCCAGGCCGTGTCCAAATGGGAACGGGAGCTCTCCTGCCCCGACATTATCCTGCTCCCCGAGATCGCCAAGATTTTGGGAGTGAGCTTGGGGTACCTGTTGGGCATTGAACCCTGACATCACAAAGAATCCCGCCTCTCCGTAAGCACACGGAAGGGCGGGATTCTTCATGCATTTTTTATTCATCCTTGGCGCGGGGCGATCGTCTACGGTTCGCCATAGCCGCTTTATACAACTCCTCGGTAGCCAGTCTGGCCTTGGCCACGGGAGGGATCTTGCCGTTCACGGGCTTGGGGAAGCAGTAGTAGAGGCAGTCGCGGTTGCCAATGCCGATGACGTCTCCGATGCAGTACCAGTAGAAGTCGGAATTGAGGGTGTGGGAGGCGCGGGGCTTCTGCTCGTAGTGGAGCTTACCGTCACAGCCGTCCAGCACGAAGCCGTCGGGGGTATGGGTCAAGCGGCCGTCACCAACCATGTAGAGCCCCTTGTAGTCCACCATAAGGGCGATATCCACAGGAGTATCCAGGCCGTACTGCCCCGCATCGATCTCGGACTTAACCTGTGCCCGTTCCCAATCGTACCAATCGGGGATGTGGGGGAATTCGGTCTCCCCCTCGGTGGCTTCCAAACGCCCCAGCTCGGTGAGGAACCAGGATTTTCCGCAGGCGCGGCAGGTCAGGTGAGTTCCCTTCCCCTCCATGTCTCCCTCAGCACCGCAGGCAGGGCATTTATAGAGGATACGGTGGAGGCCGTCAGCGCGGAACTTTTCAGTGATCTTTACGCCGTTTTCATGCTGCCAGGCGAAGTTATCGAAGGAAAAGGCTTGGGTTACGACTTCGCTCAGGTCGTCTGGCGAAAGGGTTTCCACCTGCTCGCGGGTCAAGAGAGTCGTCACGTCGGCGGTCACCTTGACCTTGCGGTTCTGCAGACCGTTATAGAGAGGGTCGCGGGCGAAGGCGCCGTAGGTGGTGATCATGAGAACAGGGACGTTCAGCATTTTGATGAGACCACCCAGAGCAGGCATGGTGGTAGCCCGTCCGTCGAAGGAGTAGCCCGCCTCAGGATACAGAAGCACCGAGGTCTTCTTCTCCTTGAGCATATACTTCATGTCGCGGATAAGGGAGAGATCGGTAACGAACTTCTGAGTAGGGATACATCCCAAAAGCTTCATGAGCAAGCCCTTGCCCACCATGGCGTCGGTGGTGCAGACGATGCCGTAGGGCTGAGGGTACAGAATCCCCGCAGCCATCTTCAGGTCGATGAAGCTGGAGTGGTTCATGAGGATGAGGCAGGGCTCCTTGGGTTCGCTTTTTTTATCGCGGGTATAGGAAAAGTGGGTCGCCCACAGATCGGGGGCGGACGCGATACGCATAACCGTCCGCATGATAAACGTGGGTTTCCAAGGCTTTCTGTGCTTGGGGCGGGGGAGAGCCATCACTTGGTCGTATGTGCGGCGCAAGGTCTTGATCTTCATGCCGTTTCCTACTTTCTTGCCCGCTTTTAAACGGGCGGTTCATATTGAGTTCATGCTATTATACCACGAAGCAGGGGGAGTTGTCAAGTACTCCCCCTGCGAATTTAGTTGTGTTCAACGGGTTTATTCCCCGTCCTTTTTCTTGGAACGCTTATGGGCTGCGGCGGCGGTCAGGGTCAGCGCAGTCAGGACAGCCGCGCCCGAGATGGTAGAGCCGCAACCGCCCTTGGTGGCAGACGCATCGGTGGTCACGGAAGGCTCCACGTCGGGTTGAGCGGTCGTATCCGAAACCTCCTTGTCGGTGTCGGGAGCAGCCTGGGTATCGACCGCCTCAGTTTCGGTCTCGGCGGGCTCTTCCTTAGTCAGCCAATCGTAAACGGGCAATTCATCGTCCGACAGATCGCCACCCTTGACCAGCCACTTGCGCTGGCTATACACGGTCTCGCCGTCCAGCTCGTAGGAGGCGGTGACGGTCAGAGTCGTTCTGTTCTTGCAGTAGTCGCGGAAGGCGGGAACCGTGACGGTGATCATCTCGCGGGCAAGACCCTTGTTATCCTTGGAGAAGGCGTCCACGCTCATGGTGATGCGCTCGGCGTAGAGGACGGTATCGCCGCTCATGATCTTGAGGGTCACAGGGAGATCGGTCACGGCCTTGCCGGTGTCATTGACCAGCACGATGGGGAGACGGATCTTGTCGCCCCGCTTGACTTCCTCGGTGTACTCGTCGATGACGATACCCAGATCCGCAAAGGCGTTCTTCAAAAGCTCCTTGGTGTAGGGGCGAATCTGCAGGGACTCGGCGGTGGAGACGTCGGGGGACAGGATATCCGAGGTCACGCCTTTAGCCGAGGGGAAAGAGGATCCCAAGCCGCAGAAGAACAGAAGTCCCACGTAGGCGCGTTCGGTGCGGAAGGCCTCCATTTGGGCGGCCATCAGTTCAGCGTAGTAAGCCAGCCGCTCCTCGTTGGTCGCTCCGGGCAGAGCGGAATTCCAGGTGCCTGCCGTGCCGCTCATGGCTGCGCCCTCGCGGTTGATCCAGTACTCACCATGCTCGTTGATGAGGTAAGGGTGATCGGGATGGGTGTCGTAGGTCCAGCCGATGTCAGCGGTGGTCACGATGGGCTTGGAAACGGTCATGTTGTTCAAGCCGCTGATGCCCTGACCTCCTATGATGTAAGGATGACACTCCACGGGGTCGTTCTCTCCCACGGGAGGCCGCCAGCCGTTGTCCCAAGGACGCTTCTGGAGATCGTACTCCCGTCCCTTGCGAATAAACTGATCGGGCAGGTCGTAGGTCGCCTCGTTCTGCGCGTCGAAGACGATCAGAGAGGGGTGGTAGCCGCGGCTGTCGATCCAAGCGTAGATCTCGGGCAGGATGGAATTCAGGGTATCCCCACCCGCGTTGCCCCAGATAGGATACTCGTCGAAGATCATCATACCCATCTCGTCGGCAATATCGAACCACTTGCTGTTGGCGTGACCCAGGTGGGTGCGGAAGCAGACCCAGTTCACGTCCTTGTATTCGCTGTACAGCTTGCGGATCCAGTCCTCCTCCCACGGAGTGGTGCCGCAGAGGGGATCGTCGAAGTAGCGCTCGATGGCCACGTTGGTGCCGAAGAGGTAGAAGATCTCCCCATTGAGGCGAGCGTACTTGGTGACGGGGTCGAAGTCGAAGGTACGCATACCGAAGCGAACACTATGGGTATCGCCTATGGTTTGGATCTCCACGCGGTAGAGATAGGGGTTATCGGGCGACCAGCATTTATCCTTGCTCCAGCCATCCAGCTTGATCTCGTCCACGGTGAAAGTGGCGGTGCCGTCCTTGCCCACCTTGACGCCCGTTTGGGTGAACTCACCCACCTTGACCTCGGTCTGTTTCGGAACACCGTTCTCGAAAACACCCAGCTCATAGACGGATATCACCACGTCGGAGGTCACGGCCTTGTCAGAGCGATTCCCCAGGGTCACCTGTACCTGCAGAGTCCCCTTGTCGATGTTAGGATTGACCTGCACCGCAGACACATCGGGAGCGGCGTTGAAGATCAGCTCCACCGAATCCGTAATGCCGGGCTCGTCCTCAGAGGATTCACCGTCGACAAGAACGTGGGCGGGGGTAGTGCTGTTCCCGAATTGGAGAGACCAAGCCCCCAGCATGATGACGATCTCGTTCTCACCCTTCTTCAGGAAGGAGGTGATATCGGTGTAGGAGCGGGAGTAGTTGTACTCGTAGCTTCCCGCGTACTGCCCGTTGACGTAGATATGGCGGCCGTACTGGGCAGAGCCGATGTACAGAAGCACCTGCTCGGTGGGCGCCTCGGCCAGCGTCACGGTCTTCTTGTACCACGTCATGGTACCGCTGTACTCACCCAAATCGTAGGCGGCGGAGTGCCACAGACCGGGGACGGGGATGGAGTTGATGAAATCCACGTCGGCGGGCACCGTGCCGGGCACCGCCCATGTTTCGGTGACGCGCTTGGTTCCAATAGCCCAGGTACCGTCCAGAGAGACGGTCAGGCGCTCACCCTTCTCGGGCATGGAGCCCACCGTCACGGTTTCGGGATCGGGGGCGTAGTTGACCGTCACGCAGTCCAGCCACAGCTCGCCGTCGGTAACCGTCAGGGTCACCTCATCTCCCGCCTTGTAGGTCTCGGTGCGCATACCTGCTCCCGCGTAGGTACGGAGCTGGGTGGCGGAAAGCTCAGTCTCACCCAGCGCGGCGCTTCCCTTCTTAAAGGCGACCTTGGTAGCCGCCTCGGCGCGGTAGGACAGGCTCAGCACGTTATAGATTTCGCTAACGGCAGGAACCTTGAAGGTCACGCTCTGCCCCTTGGTCAGCCTGACACTCTTGGCGTAGGTGGCCATGATGTCGGCCTCCGCCTTGTCGGACAGCACCTCGGCGGTCAGCGTTCCCGCAGGAGCGTCGGCGGCCGTACCCGCAGATTCATTGGTCAGCCACAGGCAGTCCAGATTCACGTCCACGTTGGGACGGATCTTGATATCCGATCCCGCAGGGATATAGGTCAAGGGGGACACGGCGATGTAGGAGGAATTCATGTCCCAGGAATTGGAGGTGGAGAAGGGGATGAGCCCCGCCTCATGGAAAGTCTCCTCCCACGGATAGCGGATATAGAGATTCATATTGTTGGTGTTGGGAGAGGCGTAGGCAATGTGGATGCAGTTGGACTCCACCACGTTCTCAAATACGAAGTATTTGCCTCCCGTGCTTCCCGCAACCTCCTTGTTTGAGGCGTTGGCGTCGGCGAGGCGGGTGACGGCGGAGGGGGTCACACCGTCGGAGGCAAAGGCCAGCGCATCCTCGCACTCAAAGCTGGAGCCGGGAGCGGTGGCAAATTCTGCGGCGAAAATCGCCTCGCCGTCGGCGGTAAAGATATACTTATCGTCCTTCACGTCTGCCGTCACATCCTTTCCGTTTTTCGTCAGCTTGATGAGGCTCCCTCCCGCCATGGGTGTGACTGTCAGGGTCACCTGCGTTCCCTCGGACACCAGCCCCTCATGGGAGAGCTTCAAGGTGCCGTTCCGCGTCTCCTCAGTGAGGAGACGGTAGTAGGCCTTGTCGTTGGCCTGGGACGAGGGAGTGCCGTAGACCTCCAGATCCCACATGGAAAAGCCGTACTGAGGCAGCGCGCGGCTCACCTCGCGGATGCGGAGGAACCGCCCCATGCCGCTGACGGCCGTTTCGTTCCAGCCCGCTCCAGCGCCGTTTACGGTCTTCATTTTGGTAAAAGTCTGTCCATCCTTCGAAATCTCCAGCATGTAGGAGGAAGGATGGGCGGCCTCCCAGTTGATGCGGACGCTGGACAGGTCGTAGTTGTTCCCCAAGTCCAGAATATACCACGTATCGTGGCCGCATGCGCCGCCGGCGGCAAAGCGGGAGGCGCTGCTTCCATCCAGAGCCATATCGGGGGTCAAGGACGAGGATTCGTGGTGACAGGATATAGCGGTCTTGCCGCGGGCAATATCGGTTTCGGTCGCGGCCGAGACCGACAGAATCGGAAAGAATATCCCTCCCAGCATGAGGGTACAGAGCAGCCACGCCAGGGCTCGGTAGATTCGCTTGGATGTTTGATGCGTCATGATCCGTCTCCTTTCGGGGGTATGGCTTTATTATAGCATACCCGCAGCCGCTTGTAAAGGGATTGTGTACAATTTTTTCGCCCTTCGCAAAACTTTTTTGAGCAAAACGCAGAGAAATTTGTTCAAAGGGATTGACGGGGAGAGGAATTTTTGGTATTATTTTAGGGAAAGAACCTTTTTTCAAATTGCAGTTTATAGGGGAGTTTGTTTATGTACTTTTCTCTCCCTGTCGAGAGAAAAGTACCAAAAGAGCGCCACTTAAGGAAAGTACCCACGGTACTTTCCTTAAGGATCCTATCCCCTAATCTGCGCGCCCATTTGCCGGTAGGCAAATGGGCTGATACGCTGTCAAGTCGCAGTTTGCCATGAAGCCGCACGGTCGTCAGAGTGACGACCGCGCGGTTGGTCGCCCGTTTGGTGGCAACCCTAAGTTTTTCATTCTC
>JAZRIF010000071.1:0-22223 GCA_045645165.1 Eubacteriales bacterium | reverse complement strand
CAAATATATCTTTTTTAAAAGTTCTTGAAGGGTGTCCAGAGGGAAACTTCGCAATGTTTGCTGAAAGCAAACTTGCACCGAGCGAAGCGAGGAGGCTTTCAAGAAGTTTCCCTTTGGCGCTCTCCTCGCTCCCTCACAAACTGCAATTTGAAATGTTAAACACACATATTATATCACAAAAGTCGGCTTCTGTCAACCGAATTCCGGGAAGTGGAAAAAGGTGGCGCACCGATGCGGTGTGCCACCTTTTTGAATGGTGAAAACGGGATTTTAGTGAATGGGCTTGATGTGCCAGAAGCGGTCGGCGTACTCGCGGATGGAGCGGTCGGCGGCAAAGTGGCCGGAGGCGGCGGTGTTGAGCAGAGCCATGCGGGTCCAAAGGGTGCGGTCGCTGTAAGCCTTGATGCAGGACTCATGGGCGAGGCGGTAGGACTCGAAATCGGCCAAGCACATATAGGGGTCAGCCACGCCGTGCTGACCACCAAGCAGGTAGGTGGTGATATCGGCGAAGGACTCACCGCCAAAGCCAATGTTCAGGGCGGCCATGATGCGACCCAGGCGGTTGTTGTTGCTGTAGAACTCAATCGAGCGGTAACCGCGGAGCCAGAGCTGCTCCACTTCTGCGGCGGTCAGACCGAAGATGAACATATTCTCCTCACCCACGGCGGCCTGCATTTCCACGTTGGCACCGTCCAGGGTACCCAGGGTAATGGCACCGTTCATCATGAGCTTCATGCAGCCCGTACCGCTGGCTTCCTTACCGGCCAGAGAGATCTGCTCGGAGATATCGGCAGAGGGCACCAGGATCTCGGCGGTGGAGACGTCGTAGTTCTCCAGGAACACCACGTTGAGCTTCTCACGGATGCGGGGAGAGTTATTGATCTCCTTCTGGAGCATGCACAGAAGCTGGATGATGCGCTTGGCCATATAGTAGCCAGGAGCGGCCTTGGCACCGAAGATGAAGGTCTGGGGACGGATATCCAGATCGGGATTATCCTTGAGATCCAGATACATGCCGATGATGTTCAGGGCGTTCAGCAGCTGGCGCTTGTACTCATGGAGGCGCTTGATCTGCACGTCGTAGACGGCGTGGGTATCCAGGCGAATGCCGGCCTTACGGAACAGGTGGTTGGAGAACTTTTCCTTGTTCTCGTGCTTGATGGCGCGGAAACGCTCCAGCACCTCGTCATTGTCGGCAAACTTGGCGAACTCAGCAAGTTCCACAGGGTTCTTACGGTAACCGGTGCCGATGGTCTCGTCCAGCAGTTTTGCCAGCTGGGGGTTGGAGTAGCACAGCCAGCGGCGGTGAGCGATACCGTTGGTGACGTTATCGAAGCGGCTGGGGTACAGGCGGTAGAAGTCCTTGAACACGCTTTCCTTCAGGATGGAGGAGTGGAGCTTGGACACGCCGTTGACCGAATGGGAGCCGATAACGGCCAGGTTGGCCATGCGGATTTGACCGTAGCCGATGACAGCCATCTTGGAGATTCTCTGCCAGTTGCCGGGGAAGGTCTGCCATGCCTCGCGGCAGAAGCGCTCGTTGATCTCCTTGATGATGGCGTAGATGCGGGGGAGCTTCAGGCGGAAGAGATCCTCGTTCCAGGTCTCCAGCGCCTCGGGCATAACGGTATGGTTGGTGTAGGAGCAGATCTCCTTGACCATCTCCCAGGCGCGATCCCAAGGATAGAAGTACTCGTCCACAAGGATACGCATCAGCTCGGGGATGCAGAGGGTGGGGTGGGTATCGTTGAGGTGGATGGCGACCTTATCGGCCAGGTTATCCAGGGTACCGTAGACAGCCATGTGGTCACGGATGATGGACTGAACCGAGGCGGAGCAGAGGAAGTACTGCTGGGTCAGGCGCAAAAGCTTACCCTCGGTATGGTTATCGGCGGGGTACAGCACCTTGGAGATGGCGTCGGCGTTGGTGGCTTCCTCCATGGCACGGGCGTACTGACCCTGAGAGAACAGACCCATGTTGAAGTTCTGGATGCTACGGGCCTTCCAGAGACGGAGGCGGGAAACGCCATCCGAGTCGGCACCCGAGATCATCATGTCGTAGGGAACAGCTTCAAGCTCCTCTGCGTCCTCGTAGATGATCTCCATGCGGCCGTCGGGCTTCCACTCCTCGTGGATGCGGCCGCCGAAGCGGACGTGGAACACGCGGTCGGTACGGGGTACCAGCCACACGTCACCACCGGGGAGCCACACGTCGGGGAGCTCCACCTGGATGCCGTCCACGATCTTCTGCTTGAAGAGACCGTACTCGTAGCAAATGGAGAAACCGGTGGCGGGGTAGTCGAGGGAGGACAGGGAGTCCATGAAGCAGGCGGCGAGACGGCCAAGACCGCCGTTGCCGAGACCCGCGTCGGGCTCGCACTCGTAGAGATCGTCCAGGGTGTAGCCCATGGTGCTGAGAGCCTCGGTGTATTCCTGATCCAGGCCCAGGTTGCAGACGTTGGTCTTAAGAGAGCGACCCAGCAGGAACTCCATGCACATATAGTACACGCGCTTACCGCCTGCCTGATTGACCTTCTTCTTGAATGCGCCGCGCTTCTCGGTGAGAATGTCGCGGATGGTCATGGCGGTGGCTTTATAAATCTGATCCTTGGAGGCTTCGGCGGCGGTGCAGCCGAAGAAGCGCGACAGCTTGATCTCAAGATTCTCCTTGATCTCTGCCGCGGTAGGTTTGCAGTTGGTCATATGCGTTATCACTTTCTTTGGTTGGTTTCGATGGGAATACGGGGTTACGGATAGTATTTGTATGAGATGGGGAAATTAAACATGAATAGGGACGCGGCTTTCAAATTCGGGTTTGTGGGGGAGCGAAAGAGCGCCTGAGGAAAAACTTCTTGAAAGAAGTTTTTCCCCAGACCCCTTTTCAAGAACTTTCAAAAAAGATTATTTTTGAATGTTTTTCAAAGTTTTTGGGAGTCCAGAACCCTTTTTCCAAAAAGGGTTCTGGTGGGGTCCAGGGGCAAAGCCCCTGGCCGATAAACTCCAATTTACATCACAGCACCTTCGCCAGGAAGGTCTGCAGTCTCTCGCTCTTGGGGTTGGCGAACAGCTCGTTGGGCTCGCCCTCCTCGATGATCCGGCCGTCGGCCATGAAGATGACGCGGGAGCCGACCTCACGGGCGAAGCCCATCTCGTGGGTGACCACGATCATGGTCATACCGTCGCGAGCCAGAGATTTCATGACCTCCAGCACCTCGCCGACCATTTCGGGGTCAAGGGCGGAGGTAGGCTCGTCGAAGAGCATGACGTCAGGCTGCATGCACAGAGCACGGACGATGGCGACTCGCTGCTTCTGACCGCCCGAGAGCTGGCTGGGGTAGGCACCCGCTCTGTCGGCCAAACCGACCTTCTCCAAAAGCTCCATGGCCAGGGCTTCGGCCTCGGCGCGGGGCTTCTTCAGGAGTTTCATGGGGGCGATGGTCATGTTGCGGAGGATGGTCATGTGGGGGAAGAGGTTGAAGTGCTGGAACACCATACCCATCTTCTGGCGGTGGAGGTTGATATTCACCTTGCGGTCGGTGATATCCACGCCGTTCACGAAGATCTGTCCACCCGTGGGTTCCTCCAGAAGGTTCAGGGAACGGAGGAAGGTAGATTTACCACTACCCGAGGGGCCGATGACCACCACCACCTCGCCGGGATAGATCTCGGTAGTAACACCGTCCAGTGCATGAACGGAACCGTCGTTGTAGTGCTTTTGCAGATCACAGACACGGATCACGGGGGCGTTAGCCTGTACGGCGGTCTTGGTTTCGATCTTAACGCTCACTCTTACGCAACCTCCTTTCCAGGATGCCCACCAGCTTGGTCAGAATCAGCACCAGGATCAGGTAGACCAGGGCGACAGCCACCAGGGGCATGAAGTTACTGTAGGTAATGGAACGGATCTTGATACCCGCGCGGGTGAGGTCAGCCACGCCGATGTAGAAGGCCACGGAGGTCTCCTTCAAGAGGGAGATGAACTCGTTACACAGGGCGGGGAGCACAGCCTTGAAGGCCTGGGGCATGACGATATGGAACATGGTCGCGCCGTAGCCAAAGCCCAGAGAGCGGCCGGCCTCGGTCTGTCCTACCTCCACCGACATGATACCGCCGCGGATGATCTCAGAGACGTAGGCGCCGCTGTTCAGACCGAAGCAGAGCACCGCCGCGGGGAATTTTTCAATGCCAATGGGCAGGAGCAATACGAAATAGATGATGAGCAACTGCACCATCAGAGGGGTTCCGCGGATGACCGACACGTAGATACGGGCGATACGATCCAGGTAGTACAGCTTCCCTGTTTTCTCGTAGGATACGCGGACGATGGCTGTCAAGAATCCCAGGACGATACCCAACAGGAGGGAGAGTCCCGTGAGAGCCAGGGTGTTGCCGATACCCTCCACGATATAGAACCAGCGGTTCTGCTCGATGAAGTTCTTGTGGAAGTCTGCCTTCAGGCTGTTCCACTTCTGCTGGAGGGGGGAGGAGGTATCGGGTCTTTCGGCATCGTAGTTCACGAGGCCGAGGCACTGGTTGATACCGTTACGGAAGGTATTATCCGAGGCGATGGATACCGTCTCGCCATCCACTGTGATCTCCGTGGTGTTCTTAATGTCGTCCTTGACGGTGATATAACCGCCCAAGAGGCTGTTGAGTGTCTCGTCAGAGATGTACATGACGGCCTTTTCGGCACGGGTGTCGTAGAAGTAGACCTCGGCTTCCCCGCTCGTCTTCCAGTTTCCTGTTTCCAACTGCTCCAGAATGAAGTTCTGGACTTGGATCTGGATCAGGGTGGCGTTGACCTTCTTGCCCTCGGCCTTGAGGCCCTCGGCGTAGGTCCAGGCCATACTGAAGATGGCCTCCTTATTGGCCTCGTACATGGCGGCTACGTCCAGAGTCTCATACTTTACCTTGGCCACGAACTCGCGGGCAGCCCCTGCCTCCACCGAAAGAACCTCGGTTTTGGTGTTGGCGACTACGTACTTGGAGCATTTGGCCACGGCGGTGGGCAGGCTTTCGAGCAACTCGGTGAGTTGAGTCTGCGCATCGGCGGCGGTCATCTTCAGGGTCGTCTTGCGGTTACTGATCTGATCTGCCAGAATAAAACCCGCCAAAATCAGGATACACAGACCCACGAGGCACAGATTTATAACCCGCCTTTTTTTCTTCTGTATCTCAAGCTTGTTCATGCTTGCAGATTCCTTTCTTCGATATGAAAGAATGAAAGGATGGGACGGTTCCCCGTCCCACCCATTCGGTCAGCGGTACTATCTTACTTGATGTACTTAGCAACGATGGAAGCGATGGTGCCGTCCTCGGTCAGCTCCAGAATAGCGGCATCGATCTTGCCAAGCAGCTCGGAGTTGCCCTTCTTGACGCAGATGGCATAGTCCTCGTTGGCGTAAGCGGTCTCCAGGATCTTCAGACCGGAGTTAGCGGCAACCAGAGCCTTAGCGGGCTCGTTGTCGATGATAACGCAGTCCACGGAACCGCCGGCCAGAGCCAGAACAGCCTCGTTACCGTTGCTGTAGGTGGTGACGTTCTCGGAGCCGAAATCGTCGGTGGCGTAGATGTCACCGGTGGTACCCAGCTGAACGCCTACCTTGTAGGAAGCGCCCTCAGCATAGAGGTCGTCCACGGAGGTGATGGGAGAGTTCTCGGGAACGATGATGGCCTGCACGCCGTTGGCGTAGCTGATGGAGAAGTCAACCTCCAGGAGGCGATCCTCGGTGATGGTCATACCGGCCATACCGAAGTCAACGGAGCCCTCGTTTACAGCAGTCAGGATGGAGTCGAACTCCATATCCACGATCTGCAGCTCCATGCCCAGCTTCTCGGCGATGGCAGCAGCGATCTCGGCGTCGATACCCACGATCTTCTCACCCTCGTAGAACTCGTAGGGCTGGAAGTAAGCGTTGGTACCCATCTTCAGAACGGGCTTCTCGGTGGTGTCGTTACCGGCAGTACCTGCCTCGGTACCGGCAACGGTCTCGGCGACGGTGGTATCACCCTCGGACTCGCCGTTATCGCAAGCAACGAACAGAGCGGTCAGAGCCAGGATCATTGCCAGCGCCATGAAAACGGAAAGAAACTTTTTCATGATGTTTTCTCCTTGAAAATAATGAATATTATGCATAGAAAATGCGTGGTAACATTATAGCACAAACCCCGTTTTTTTGCAACTGTCAATATAAACCAAAGGGGCGAAAACTTTTTCGCCCCTTTTGTGGTAAATGTTACAATTATTCAATTATGCAAAAAGATATGCAGAATTCCAAAAATTCTTTACATATCAAAGAATTTTGGGTTAAGGGATGCGTAGTGAACTTTATGGGTGGCGCAGGTCTCGCCCTCGGAGAAAATGAGGTTATACTTGGCGTCGGCGTTGACGCGGGTGAGGCGGAGGATAACGCTGTTGACGCCCTTCTTGAGGGTGACGTTTGCCACGTGGACGTTCTCGGCGTCCCATGTGTCGCACTCGCGGCGCTCGCAGATGAGCTTGCCGTTGATATATAGGGCGAAGGGGGCGGAGTGACCCATCTGGACGCAAACGGTCTCGTCCTCGGGGGCGATCAGGCCGCGGACAAGGTAGCAGGTCGAGGGGGCGGAGAAGCCGTAGACGTCGTCCAGGCGGAAGCTGTCCTCTCTTTGGGAGAAGAGGGTTTCCTCGTACTTGGTGTCGGCCTTGGGGTCGAGGGGCTTGACCAATTCATCCATGGAGAGGTAGGGGGTGGTGGTATCCGCCGCCATATTGAGGTGGAAGCGGCGGACGATGTCGGTGCCGCTGCCCTTATAGCGGTAGCCGGGGTTCATGAGGTGCCAGTAGTTGGGCACCTTCATGAGCTTTTCGGTGGTGCAGGTGGGGTCGGTGCGCCAGATGGGGCCGATGGCCTTCCAGGGGGTGGCGCCCACGAGGCCGAAGGTGTAGGTATAGGGTGTGCCGTTCACGGTGTAGCTCACGGTATAGAGGTTGGTCTCGGAGAGGGTCGGAAGATCGGCGGGGAGGGCCACGGTGAAGGGGATCTTCACACAGCCCCGGGGATTCAGGGTGGCTTCGCCGCTGACGTCCAGGCAGAGACCCTTGATCGCGTAGGTCAGCTCATAGTCGGTTCCGGGCTCACCTCCGAAAAAGAGGTTGAGGGTTTTGGTCTCGCCCAGGGCGATGGAGCAATCGGGGCGGCCGTCGGGGAAGGTGGGGTATTCCACCCACACCTTGACGGGGGCGGGAGCTTCAAAGCCGTAGTCCTTGGCGGCGCCGCCCTCAATGACGTCGGGGTTCCAGGTCTTGCCCAGAATGGCCACGTCCTCGGAGAAGTCGAAGACGCTGTCGGAGCGGCGGTCGGATCTCACGCCCAGGACGAACTTGATGTCCCCCCAGCCGTACTCGGCCTGCAGGGATTTGGCGCCGCGGATGATGCCGATGACAGCTCCTGCGGTGGCGCAGGTGCAGTCGGTGTCAAAGCCGCAGTTCAGGGCGTCCATGCCTGTTTTGATGGCGTCGAGGTTGCCCTTGAGGAGGGCGGTGAGGGTGATGCCGATGTTCTGGAAGAGGTTGGTACAGTCGGGGTGGCCGTACTTGTGGAGGATCTTACGGAGGATGCGCTTCACATCGTCGTACTGACGGCACCAGGTTACGGTATCGTTGACCAGGTCGCGGAATTTGCACTTGTTGGGAATGACGGACAGGCCTACGTCGATGAGAGCGTAGAGGTCGCAGTCGGTCTCGTCCATGCCGAAGGCGGCGGCTTCCAGGGCGGCGAAGAACTGCTCGCCGTAGATAGACTCACCCCAGTGATCCAGCATGCCGTCACGGGTGGCGTACTCGGCGGCCAGCTCGGGATTCAGGGGGGCAAGGCAGGCCCAGATCTCGGAGCGGATGGGGCAGCCCATGCCGCTGATGTAGAAATCATTGGAGAAGGCGCCCGAGGCGGGGGGATGGATGCCGCGGGTATAGTTTTTCCGCATGACGGCGTACTCACCGGGGGAGTAGTCGCAGTAGTTGACGAAACGGTCCAGCAGTTGGTCGGAGGTGAAATTCTCGCCGTACTTTTCGGCCACGTCCAGCCAGAGAACTTGGAGGTCGAGGTCGTCGTTGGGGAGCATGGTGTTGATCATTTCTTCCTTGAAGGGCAGCTCCAGCGGCATTTTGATGCCCTCGTAGGGGGCGCCCAGGGTGCCGATGACGGTCTTGCCGAGGAAGCAGCCGTAGACCTTGTCGAGGTAGGTGGAGTAGGTAATTCTGTTCATAGAAGGGCCTCCTTGAAGAGAAAAAAGTTAGGCAATTGCAAAATGACGCAAATTGGGGTTTATGGGAGAACGCCTGGGAGGAACTTCTTGAAAGAAGTTCCCCACAGCCCCCCTTCAAGAACTTTCAAAAAGGATATTGATAAATAATTCTTTTTGAAAGTTTTGAAGATTCCAAAGGGACTTTTCCAAAAGTCCCTTTGGTGGGGGTTGAGGGGGCAAAGCCCCCTCGATAAACCCAAATTTGAAGGGTGGCTGGAAAATGACTCTTCGATTTGTCAATCGTACATGGACAGCATCTTATCCAGCTGCTTGAGGAACTGGGTGGGGCGATCCTCGATGAAGCTTTCGATGCGGGAGGCGGCGCGCTTCCAGCTGCGGGTGTCGGAGATCATGTTGCCCACGCGAGGCGACCAGCGCTTGATGTGGTCGTTCATGATGGGGTTGACCTGGGCGTAGGCGTCGTCGTAGAGGGCTTTCAGGTAGGCGGTGGCTTCCTCGGATGCGAGGGTGCGGCAGAATTCCGCGAAATCGGCGCGGAAGGTGTCATCCCGCATGAGGAAAGAGAACAGACCCTGGAGGTAGAGGGCGTCGGTATACTCCTGCTGATCCCCGTAGCCGCTCACATAGTTAGACAGCACCCAGGAGAACATGTCCACCTTGGCTGTGGTATTGATCTCGGGGAGGGGGTGGTTGCCGCCGTAGCGTTCCATGGTGAAGTCCATGTCGCGGGTGGCGAAGCGCCATTTTCCATCGGTGATGGAGATGCCGTCCATGGGCGCGCCTGTGTAGCGCCAGACGCGGATATTGTTGTGGGGCCAGTCGGTATTGACGAGGTAGCAGGATACCGCCATGTACTCCAGCGCGTTGCGGAGATCCAGCTTGGCCGAGACTTCCTCAAAGACCTTGCGGTACTCGGACTCGGATGCGTTAACCGCTCCCGCCGCCTTCTTGCAGAGGGCGATCCAGTCCTTCATTTCCTGCTGCGCCGCGGCATTCTCGTCGGTCTCATAGAAGAACCAGGAGCCGCAGAAGCGGCATTCGCCGCCGTTTCTGTGATTCCCGCAGGCGCGGGTGGTATCCAGCTCGGATTTCACCACCACTACGTCGTCGTCCAGAACGCCGTAGAGGCGCTTGAAATAGTCCTCGTTCTGGTTCTCGCGCAGTTCCAGAATGCCGTAGTACTCGCCGTTGAGGTAGACCACGGCGAAGTGGGCGTAGGACATCTGCACGTTGGGGGCAAACTTGGCGATGAACTCGTTGGACATGCCGTCGCGCAGGAGGGTGGGGCGATCCTCCCAAGCCGCCGTGGCCAGGAGGGAGTCGTTGCCGCCGTTGCGGAGGATGAGGCCGTCGTACTTCTCCAGCACCTTGCCTGCGTTCTTACCGGCGATAACGGTGCGCTCGGGGAAGAAGGGGTAGGTGAAGGTACCCAGACCCACGTAGGGTTCCTCGCCGAAGTAGCCGTCCTTACGGGCGATGATCTTGAAGGATTTCTGCTGGAGGGCGCGGGAGGAGCCGCCAAAGAGGCGGAGGCCTACGTCCTGGGAGATGATGCGGCTGCCGTCGGGGGCGAGGATCTCGGCGTGGGCGGCGCGCTCCACCTTGGCGTGGACGTCGCGGTACATGGCGTCCAAATCGTCCTCGTCGCAGGTGAGCATGACGGTGTAGTGCAGGCCCTCGGTCTTCTGGACGCAGACGTAGGTCTGGGTGATGACCTGACCCGTCAGTTTACCGCTCGCGTCAAAGCAGGCGGCGCGGATGACGGTTCCCTCTCCGCGATCCACAGCGATCTCGATGGGACTCGTATATTCGGTAGAGCGCTTGGTGGGGACAGAGCCGTCGGTGGTGTAGCGGACGGTATAGCCCTCGGGGGCGGTGATCTCCACCGTCTTTTCGCGGGAGGTGTACAGACCGCCCTTCTCGGAGAATACGGGGAACACCCCTACCAGGGCAGAGCCGTCGCCAATGAGGCTCTCGGGAGGCGTATAGTCGTTTTCGGGGGCATGGGTCTGATCGGGATCAGCCGTCACGGGCTCGCCCAGAGTCATGTCCTCCCCTGCTCCGGCCATATCGGAGACTTGCGTATTCGTATCAGCCGTATCCGCCGAGGGGCGGTTCTCTCCCGTGCAGGCGGTCAGAACGGTTGAGCCCAACAGCAAAAGCGCAAGCAGAAGTGAGCCGACGCGCGCAGGCTTTCGCACCCTATTATTCATACTCATAGCATATACCAACCTTTCGGTATTCGTATTCGGTTTATTATAGCATATCTGCACCGCTTAATTGGTGACGGAATTGAAAACATTTCAGAAAATTTCATAAATATTAATGCATTTCGATTGACAATCCAGTAAAAATGCCTTATAATTAAGGTGGTCGTACAGAGGCACGCCGCAAGCGACCAATCACGAAGAAAAGGACGGACAAAGCCATGACCGCTACAACCGTAAATGCCATAATTGCCGCCGCCGATACCATCCGTATCCGCCTGGACGGCGCTCTTCCCGCCGAGGCGCAAGCCCGCGTGATCGCATTTTCCCCCATTCTGGCCGATGAGGTGGAGCCCATTGCCATACTGACCCCCGACGTGGAGGGGGACACTCTGACCATCTCCCGTTTCGCCTGCGGGCGGGACGGCGTATGCCTGTCCTACGGTGTACAGGTGGACGACGAGCTTTTGGAGGGTGTTCAGTACGTAGAGGCCATCACAAACTCTCTGCGGGATTTCCCTTACCCCGTGGTGGACACCAAGAAGGGTCTGCAGGTGGTGGACTACGCCGACGCCCGCGAGCTGGGCGTGCGCCACTCGGCCATCAACGTCAACGAGGGTGATTTCCTCATGCCCGCTTACGTGGAGGGGGACACCATTGAGTTTGAGCATGACGGGCGCACCTTCTACTTCCGCAAGTCCCACGTGGAGAAGATGGACGAGACCTTCATAGGGCTAACTGAAATCGGCTGTGTCATCACCTTCATTCTACTCAACTCCCCCCATTGGCGGTGCGACATTGATCCTGCCTTCTGGGAGATCATCAAGCACCCCGCCTACACGGGCAAAGCCGAGGACGGCACGGGGCTCATCTCGGCCTTCAACCTGGTCACCGAGGAGGGACTTGCTTACTACCGCGCGTTTATTGCCTTCCTGACCGAGCGCTACACCCGTGAGGATATGGCCTATGGCCGTGTGGTGGGTATGATCGTGGGCAACGAGGTGGACGCGGGGTACATCTGGGCCAACTCGGGTGAGATGGACATGGAGACTTATGTGCGCGAGTACGCCACGGCGCTCCGTGTGACCTGGCAGACGGCCGCATCGGTGTACGCCAACGTGCGTGTGTACGTGTCTCTGGACCACTTCTGGACCATGGCCATGGATGAAAACCAGCCTCTGCGCTACTACAAGACGCGGGATATGCTGGTGTACCTCAACGAGATCGCCACCGAGGAGGGACAGATCCCCTGGCACATCGCTTTCCATCCCTACCCCGAGGATCTGAACTACCCCGATTTCTGGAACGACAAGCTGGCCACCCCCGACGACGAGGCGCCCATCATCACCTTCAAGAATCTGGAGGTGCTGGCGCGGTTCATCTACCGTCCCGAGTTCCTTTTGAACGGGGAGCGCCGCCGCATCATTCTGTCCGAGCAGGGCTTTAACTCCCATTGGACCCCCGAGAGCGAGATCCTGCAGGCCTGCGCCTACGGACGCGCCTACCGCAAGATCATGGAGATCCCCGAGATCGACTCCTTCATCCTCCACGCCCACCACGACAACCGCTTTGAGTTCGGTCTGAATCTGGGTCTGTGGCGCAGAAAGAAGGACGAGGCGGGGATGGACGCGCCCAAGCCTATGTACTACGTGTTCAAGGCCATCGACCAGAAGGACGAGCGGGGCGTTTATCATTGGGAGCGGTATTGATACGAAAATCAGCGGAGAACAGCTGGCATGGACGATATTCAAAAACAGCTATACGACGTATATACCAAATATCAATTCTTTGATTTCCTCGGTTACTACAAGGAAATCTCATCGACAAATACCAAAAACCGATACAGCAGGGGATTAGGCTTTCATGCAGGGTTGTATGAGCCCTCCTATGTAATGGAAATGCGGGTCACCAACTGTACCATCGGCAAAGAAATCAAACAAATCGAAAACGGCTACGATTATAAGTATTATTTTGATGAGCAGGATCGGATACTGCTGTCGGAAAAATATGTAGCGCAGAAGTTTGGGAATCTGAATTTCTATTTCTACTCCGAGGGTGTATGCGAATATATCTTTTATGACGTAAAGCGTCAAACCATAAACGCGCTTTCGATCTCCTACTACGATGACCTCGGTCGGATCACGCGGTATCTGGAAGCAAAGTATTGGGGGAATGATTTCCGAGATGCTTTGTATGAGGAGCAAGTATACCGATACAAGAATGATAAAACCTACATTACGGAAACTGAGTATAAGGATCCATCCGATCGATTCAAGTGGCTAAAGCAAAAAGTCGTCACGACGAATATGATGATCGAGGAAAATATGCTGTACTACTTGGACGAAGACGGTCGTGTCAACTCCTACTACCCGATTCGGTTCAAGATCGTGAATGGCAAAAAGGTGAGCGTACCGCTCCCCAAAAAAGTTCCCGTCTTCAAGATCATCAAAGAAAACATGATCAACATTTTGTCGAAATGGAAAGATATCGACAAGAGCGTGATTTGGATCCTTTGCGAAAGCACAGACTTGGTCATGCAATATACCACCCTCCAAGCAGACTGTGAAGAAAAATGGAATATTGCATTCTATGGGACGGATGAAGAAGAGATATTCACCGACAAAAGCCACGTTCAAGTTCTCGAGGATCTGTTATTCAACAACGGTTGCGATACAGACGATCTGATAAACGGATCGGATTATTTTGTCAGTAAGATGATCCGAATCGTCAAGGATTTGCGAAAAGAAGGCTGTATCTCGGCTGATGTCGCGGTGATCGTATCCGCTCTGGAGATCAGCGATAACACAGTAAATATCGCGAAAAAAATTAATCAAAAAGAACTCATACGGGGTTTTTGTGATTGGTGCTGACAGTCCAACCAAATTCACCTTCCACATTCATACCGCTCCCACCCTCCGCATAGGATATACCAATTATCCATATACGGAGGTCACGGGTATGTTCATTTACTCCTTCAAAGCCAGCAGTATCAAGTTTTTCGGGATCATTTGCGTTGCGCTGGCGGCGCTGATCACGCTGATCGCTTTTGTGCCCGCTTACGCGGGGAGCGAGGGTTCGACGCCTCAGGGCGGGATGGCGGTGGATGCTCCCGAAGCGGAATCCGGGGCGACGGTATCCATCCGCTACGACAAGGTCAAGTCTGCCGACGACGCGGCGAAGTTCCTCTCCCAGTTTGGCTGGGTAGTGGATGCGGGGTCGGTGGAGAAGCGGGAGGTCACCATCCCTTCCGAGTTTGACAAGATCTTTGCGGGCTACAACGAGATGCAGAAGTCTCAGGGGCTGGATCTGTCCAAGTACAAGAAAAAGGCCGTCACCCGCTACACTTTCATTGTCACCAATTATGAAGGGTACGAGGGCACCGTCTATGCCAACGTACTGGTTTACCGCAACCGTGTCATTGGCGGGGACATCTGCTCCGCCGACGTAAACGGATTCATCCACGGGTTTGAGAAGCCTGCCCAGGAATAATCCATATATCTCATTCAGAATCGGAGAAAACGCATGATCGACAAAACAGAAACCTATCACGCCCTCATGGAATCCGCCGCCCACGCACGGGAATTTGCATACTCCCCCTACTCACACTACTGCGTGGGCGCGGCTCTCCTGACCGCCGACGGGCGGATATTCACAGGCTGTAACGTGGAGAACGCAGGGCTTTCCGCCACCAACTGTGCTGAGCGTACCGCCATTTTCAAGGCGGTCAGCGAAGGGGTGCGTGACTTCGCCGCCATCGCCGTCGTTGGCGGCAGGCAGGGCGAGGTATCCCCCTTTTGTGCGCCCTGTGGGGTATGCCGCCAGGTACTGGTGGAGTTTTGCTCCCTTGATATGCCTGTAATTTTGGGCACGCCCGAGGCTTTCAAGGTGTATACGTTGGGGGAGATCCTTCCCTTTTCCTTCACGCCTGCAGACCTGTAACAGAGAGGAGAAACCATGCGCCCATACGACGTTATCAAGAAAAAGCGGGACGGTCAAGCATTGACCGAAGCCGAGATTCGTGAATTTATCGGAGGCTACGCAGCGGGGGAGATCCCCGACTATCAGGCCGCGGCCTTTTGCATGGCGGTCTACTTCCGGGGGATGACCCCCGCCGAGACCGCCGCCCTGACCATGGCCATTCGGGATTCGGGGGACACCCTGCATTTCGAGGGCATCCAAGGTCTGCGGGTGGACAAGCACTCCACCGGTGGCGTGGGAGACAAGACCAGTCTGGCTGTGGCGCCCATCGTGGCGGCTTTGGGTGTTAAGGTGGCCAAGATGAGCGGCCGGGGGTTGGGTCATACGGGCGGTACCGTGGACAAGCTGGAGGCTATTACGGGCTTCCGCACCGATCTGACTACCGCCGAGTTCGAGGCCATCGTCAACGAGGTGGGCATTGCCATTGTGGGGCAGAGCGCTGATCTCGCCCCTGCGGACAAACTGTTATACGCTCTGCGGGACGTGACCGCTACGGTGGATAGTCTTCCCCTCATTGCCTCCAGCATCATGGGTAAGAAGCTGGCTGCTGACGACGATTGCATCCTGCTGGACGTCAAGACGGGCAGCGGGGCCTTCATGAAGTCCGAAGCCGACAGCCGCGCCCTGGCCGAGGCCATGGTGGACATCGGCAAGCGGGCGGGCAAGAGAGTCCGCGCTCTCATTACGGATATGGACAGGCCTCTGGGTAACGCTATTGGCAATTCCTTGGAGGTGATCGAGGCCATCGAGGCTCTGAAGGGGCACGGCCCCGCTGACTTCACCGAGCTGTGTGTGGCGCTGGCGACTCACATGCTGGTGATCTCCGATCGCGGGACGGTCGAGGAGTGCGAAGCCAACGTGCGCCGTGTGATGACAGACGGAAGCGCGCTGGACACCTTTGCGGCCATGGTGAAGGCTCAGGGCGGCGATCCCGCGTGGATCTACCATCCCGAGTTGTTCCCCGCCGCCCCTTACTCCCGCGAGGTAAAGGCTCCCGCCGACGGATTCATCACGGCGGTGGACTGTGAGGGCTACGGCACGGCGGCGCTCCTGCTGGGCGCGGGACGCAACCGCAAGGAGGACGTCATTGATCCTGCGGCGGGGATCCTGCTCCGCGCCAAGACGGGAGATGGGGTAGCCAAGGGGCAAGTAATCGCCACCCTGTACGCCTCCCGCGAGGAGCTGTTGGATGCCGCGGAGGAAAAGCTGCTTTCGTCTACGGTGATCGGTTCCGAGAAGCCTGCTGACCGCCCGCTGATTCTGGGTGTGGTGGAGTGACGGTATGGCTTCCTGGATGATTCATTTCCGCGTGGCGGATGCTTTGCTGGCGGCGGGTGCTTTGGGAAATGCGCCCCACGACATAACAAACGCTTTCTTACTGGGCAATATTGCCCCCGACAGCGGCGTTCCCAACCCCAACGGACGGGGCTACACCCCCAACAAGGACACCTCCCATTTCATGCGGGTCTTTGATAACACGGCGGGCGGTCTCCGCGACCGCTGTGATTCCCATGGGTATGCGGAGGAATGGTTGATCCCTGCGTTGGAGAGTCGCGATGCCGTGGCGGCGGCGTTTCATTTGGGGTATATCTCCCATTTGGTCACCGACAACGCCTGGATCGCTTCCGTCGTTCTACCCGCCAAGGAGCGGTTCGCCCATCTGCGCCTGGAGGGCGGGGTGGAGACCCCCGAAGCCGTGGCGCGATTCTATGCGTTCCTCAAAAAGGATTGGTACGACATGGATTTTCTCTACCTCAAGCGCAACCCTGCGTTTTCTGCTTACCGTTTGTTCCTCGCGGCAGAGGATACGGAAAACCGCTATCTGCCCATCTTCCCCGCGGATGCCTTTGAAATCAAGCGGCGGGAGATTCAGAACTTTTACCGCAAAGGAGTGGAGGACGTGGCGGAGCGGGAGACGTATCTTTCCGAGGAGGAATTGGAGGCGTTCGTCGCAGACGTGAGGGAGGAGATTCTTGAGAAATTTGGGGATCGTTTTTCTGCCGTTCGTTCGCACGATGCAGCGATTGCATACGGAACCATGGTATAATATTGTGATGTAAGGTATAAAAAGCAAGCCTGCGCTTCTTTGGCAGGACTAGACGAAAAAAAGAAAGGACTTTTTCGGATTATGAAAAAACTATTGATCGCACTTTTGCTGATTCTGGCATGCGCCCTTCTGTTCGCTTGTACGCAGGACAAGCCCCAAGAGTCCGCGACGGACACAGCGACCCGCACGGATGAGCCTCAGCCCGCCGAGACTGACCCCGCCGAGGTCACAACTGCGGCGGCAGAGGAAGAAACCCCCGCCCCTGAGGAGGCTACGACCGCAGAACCCGAAACTACCGCGCCTGCGCCCACGGCGGTCGCTCTGTATCAGCTGGCTCCCGAGAAGAACAGCCTGATGCAGTCCTACGTCATCAAGACCCAGAACGGCAAGCTCATCGTCATTGACGGCGGTATCGACGGCGAAGGAAAGGATCGCGCTCCTTACTTGCCCGCCGCCCTGCGCGCCATTGCGGGTGTGGGTGAAGGCGAGTATTTTGAGGTGGAGGCCTGGTTCCTCTCCCATGCACACAAGGATCATACGTACGAGCTGTCCAAGATGCTGAGAGACTACTCCACAGACTCCAACTACAAGATCAACAACATCTATTTCGATTTCCCCGAGTTCGGAAGCTCCGAGTATGCCGGCCAGAACGCCGACATGGAGGCTTCTCAGATCAAGGAGAACATCAACAAGTACGGCGAGGTCATCGGGGCTCAGGTAAAAGAGGGCTCGACCTACTACGACGATCTGAACGGTGCTGTCATCAACACCGAGGCCGTCTCCAAGGGGCTGTCCTTTGAGATCGACGGTGTGAAGATCGACGTTCTCCAGACCTGGGATGCCGCCGACGGCACCTCCAACGTCAACGATACCTCCATCGTTCTCCGCGCCCACATTGAAGAGCAGACCGTTCTGTTCCTCAATGACCTCGGCTCCATCGGCGGCCGCCGCCTCTTGAAGACCTACGGCGAGCAGTTGAAGAGCGACATCGTGCAGATGGCTCACCACGGCCAGGCGGGCGTGAACAAGGACGTGTACGACGCCATTGACGCCGACGTACATCTGTGGCCTACCCCCATCTGGGTCTGGAATAACGCAAATCAAACCTATCAGATCGACGAGGTCAGAAAGTGGCTGTACGGGGAGAACTTCCTCACGGCAAGTGAGTACGACATCGTGGCCTGTCTGTACGCCAAATATCCCGCGGGCAGCACGACAGTAAAAGCTTGGAAGAGGGTCATTGACGGCATGAAGATCGAATTCCCCTACATCGTGCCCGAGCGTCCCGAGCCTGAGACCGAGGAGGAGACCACCCAGGAGCCCATCGTCCCCGTGGAGCATGACTACGTGAAGGAGGGTCTGGTATCCTACTACAGCGGTACCCAAAGCACCCGCGACGGTCACGACAAGGATTCCGCCGAATGGGAGGATCTGATCAGCGGCCATGATATGGCCATCACCAAGAATGACAAGAACTATTTCACCGACGAGGGTCTGCGTGCCAGCGGCGCCAAGCATAACTTCCCGCAGGCTGTTGTAGACGTGATCAACGGCCAGGCCTTCACCATTGAGGTTCTGCTCGGTGATTTTGTCTCGGTCGGCAACGAGTTCAACACCTTCATCAACAGTTCCGGCGACGAGATCGCCCTGTTCCGCCGCAATTCCGTGAACGAGCTGGAGCTGAAGACCACGGGCAACGGCCGTATCAAGATCAAGGGCTGTCTGGAGCTTCTGCAGAACAGCCTCGTCACCCTCACCTACTCCCAGAACGGTAAGGCCTGCATCTACATCAACGGTGAGCTGAAGGGCGAGCTGACCACCGTCGCCGGCTCTTTGGGCGCGTCGGATCTCTTCATCGGTCACGCCGCACAGAACAAGCTGTTCGACACCACCTACCGCTCGGTTCGTTTCTATGACCGCGCCTTGACGGCTGAGGAGGTCGCGGCGAATGCGGCGGTGGATGGGGTCGCGACGGCGGAGGCTGAGTGACGGTTCTCTGTTTCAAGTCATAATCGCAAGACAAGAGCCTCCCCAAAAGGTTGGCCCTCATAAGGAAATTTAAACCCCGACAGATTTTCAAGTTCTGTCGGGGTTTTGTCGTTCATGTTAAAACCAGTTCCATATATCCACAGGTAAACGGAAAGAAATCGAATTTTTGTGTTCTGATATGCTTGAAGCCAAAAGATTCATACCATTTTTTCAGAATTTGATTTTCTTCAACAATACCAATATTCATTTGTAAACATCCCAAGCTCTTTGCCTCGTTAAACGAATGTAATAGTAGTTTTTTTCCTATGCCTTGATGTCTAAATTGTGGTAGCACACACAAATTATTCAATTCACACTCTTTATCCTCTTGTAACATCAATGAATAATAGCCGACAATGCTTCCATCCACAACAAAAGCATACATAGGCCTGTTTTCATTATTTAATTGCCAAGACAAACGTTGTTCTGTTGTAGCAAAAGCTGTAAAACGAGGTGCATTTTCGATTGTAAAACTAAACTCATTGGCCACAGTTAAAAAGCTCTCTCTGATCACATCAACACACTCTTTTATATTGCTTTGGTTTACAGGTCGTATCATACAGTCACTTCTCCTTTTATCGCTTGTTTCGCCCTTGTATTGCCGTATTGCGGAGTTACTTGAACCGTTGGAATCGGGAGAAGCCCTGACCCCTATTCTTCTGTGAATAATTCGTCGTAGTACCAACGGAGCGGGTTTTCATAAATATACCGCAAATGTTCCTCGTAGTCCCCGCGGTTACGGATGATGTGATCGTTGGAGCGGTATTGCCATATATTCATGCCGTATTCTCTGTTGCAAAACCTCTTGAACGTTGACACGAACCGCGCAGGGATCGAATTTTGTACTGTAGGGACCGGCGTCCTCGACCGTCCCTTTCCTTCCGGCGTCCTCAACGGTCCGTTTTCGTTGCCTTTCACCCACAGCAAAATATGAATATGGTTTGGCATAATCACATAGCTCTCGACAGAAAGATCATCGTAAAAATCATTTAATTGACGGATGTATTTCTCTGCAATTTGCCCGTATTTTGTTAATTCGATTTTCGGACCGTCGAGGACGCCGGTCCCTACAATGCGGGAGAGAATACATCGTCTTTCTTTGGTGCATATCGTTAAGAAAACAACGCCGTTACGATTATAATCGGCACCCTTTAATCGAGTGGTCTTTCGATTTTTCAATTCATCCATTCCCATCACCCATATCATTATAGCACAAATCGGCAGAGAGAACAACATCTCTGCCGATTTGTGATTGTCACGGACCGTCGAGGACGCCGGTCCCTACTGAATATCCTTCACGTCGTAGGGCGTAGTCTGGTAGACGTAGTAGTTGAGCCAGTTGGAGTAGAACAGGTTGGCGCAGGAACGCCAGCGGACGATGGGCTCGCGGTCGGGGTCATCGTCGGGGAAATAGTGGGCGGGGGGCTGGATGGGCAGTCCTGCGTAGACGTCGCGGAGGTACTCGTTCTTCAGGGTATCGGCGTCGTACTCCGAGTGACCCATGACGTAGATCTGCTTGCCGCGGGGGGTCATGGCGCAGAAGACGCCGGCTTCATCCGAGCTGGCCAGGATGCGGAGCTCCTCGACGGCCTCCATATCCTCTCGCTTGGTGGTGGTATGGCGGGAATGGGGGACGTTGAACACGTCGTCGTAGCCGCGGAAGAGCATGGAGCGGTTATAGTCCAACTTATGCTCGTAGACGCCGAAGAGCTTTTGCTCCAGGGGGTACTTGGGGATGCCGTAGTGGTAGTAGAGGCCTGCCTGGGCGCCCCAGCAGATATGGAGGGTGGAGGTGACGTGAGTCTTGCTCCACTCCATGATCTCGCAGAGCTCTCCCCAGTAGTCCACGTCCTCAAAGGGGATCTGCTCTACGGGCGCGCCGGTGATGATCATACCGTCGTATTTCTTATCCTTGACCTCGTCGAAGGTCTTATAGAAGGCCAGCATATGCTCCTCGGAGGTATGGCTGGACTTATGGGTAGCGGTCTGGAGCAGCTCCAGCTCCACCTGCAGGGGGGTATTGCCGATAAGGCGCGCGATCTGGGTCTCGGTCTCGATCTTCTTGGGCATGAGATTGAGCATGAGGATATGCAGAGGGCGGATATCCTGGGTGATGGCGCGGGTCTCGGTCATGACGAAAATGTTCTCCCGCAGAAGTGTATCGGTGGCAGGGAGACGGTTGGGAATTTTAATGGGCATAACTGCCCTCCTTACGTGTGATATTGCTTGGGATTTCTATATAATGACAGGGGCTCTGCCCCTGTACCCCGCTTAAGGAACTTTTTGCGCCCCTGCTTACGGGGGCGAAGTTCATTTGGTGGGGGTTAGGGGACAAGGCCCCCTTTATTCGTTACTTGCTTTACACCCGGGTGGGCAGGGTGACCAAGCCCTCGGGCATGGATTTGAGGTAGGGCAGGAGGCTGCCAGCGCCCAGGACGGTACTACTGATGGGCTTACGGGCAACAAAGGTGGGGATACCCGTGACTCGCTCGATGAGGCGATCCAGGCCGCGGAGCATGGAGCCGCCGCCCGTGAGAACCATACCCTTTTGCAGGATATCGCCCACCAGCTCGGGGGGCGTCTGCTCGATGACGAGGCAGATGGAGTCCAGGATGGCGGTAATGGGCTCGTAGAGAGCCTCGATCATTTCCTTGGAGCTGATGAGTACTTCTTTGGGGGTACCCTCGGTGAGGGAGCGACCCGTGACCTTCATGTAGGCGGGCTTTTTATGCTCATATACGTCGCCGATGCGGATCTTGATATCCTCGGCGGTGCGTTCACCGATGAGGATATTATAACGGCGGCGGACGTAGCTTAAGATGGCCTCGTCGAACTTATCACCGCCGATGGGGATGGAGTCGGATGCGACGACACCGCCCATGGACATGACGGCGATATCGCTGACGCCGCCTCCGATGTTGACCACCATACTGCCCACGGGGGACTTGACGTCGATTCCCGCGCCGATGGCGGCGGCCTTGGGCTCTTCGATGAGGTAGGTATGGCGGGCGCCTGCTTCGTGGGAGGCGTCCATCACGGCGCGCATTTCCACCTCGGTGATGCCTGTGGGCACGCAGATGAGCACGCGGGGCGGGATCCAGACCTTGCCGCAGGCGCGGCGGATGAAGTAGCGGAGCATCTGAAGGGTGACCTCATACTGGCTGATGGAGCCGTCCTTCATGGGGCGGATGGCCTCGATATGGTCGGGGGTTCTGCCCAGCATTTCCATGGCGTCCTGGCCGACCTTGACCACGCGGTCAGAGGAGACGTCGATGGCGACGACGGAGGGTTCCTTGAGCACGATGCCCTGGCCTTCCACGTACACCAGTACGCTGGCGGTTCCGAAATCTATGGCGATATTGCGTGTAAATTTCTCCAGCACCGTAACTCACCTCCTTTTTCGGCATGGATGCGCCCGGATACAGGTATCCAGGTTATATTTATTATAGTATAACACAAAAAAATGCTTCTGTCAATGGGAAATTTTGAAATTGAGAGGGCTGCGGAGGGGTTTCGAGATAGATTTATGTGCTTTTTTTGTCGAGAACTACGTATGTAACGATTCAGTCGATATTTCAAATGGGGGGTTAGCGGGGAGTTAGGTTTATGTACTTTTCTGCCCATGGCGGCAGAAAAGTACCAAAAGAACGCCACTTAAGGAAGAAACCCACGGTTTCTTCCTTAAGTATCCATCATCCTAATGCGCGCACTTCTTT
>JAZRIF010000070.1:0-3994 GCA_045645165.1 Eubacteriales bacterium | reverse complement strand
CCCGCAAGCCCCTTTTGAAAAAGGGGCTTGACCCCCAAAACTTTCAAAAAGGAATTATTTGATAATGTCTTTTTAAAAGTTCTTGAAGGGTGTCCAGAGGGAAACTTCTTTCAAGAAGTTTCCCTCTGGCGCTCTCCTCGATCCTACCCTCAGACATTACTGTATCTGCTTCATGCCTGATCCACGCACATACTTCCACTGGGTCACTCCGTCGGTACAATGGAGAGTCCACTCATCCACAAAGCCCATCCAGACCTGATCCTTCTCCACGATAGCCAACCATTGCTCCAGGGTTCCGTTGAAGTGAATATCCTTCAGCTCATAGCAGAAGCTGAACTCGCTGTCGAGGAGCTTCTGCAGGGTAGAGGGCAGATAGATGGATTCCAGACTCCGCATACTGTGAGCCAGGTTGTTCACCACGGTGTATCCCTCCGGCACCGTAATGCTCTTGATCGGTGTCCCACGGAACACCTCGTAGCCCACGTACTCCAGAGCAGGAGGAAGCTCAATGTTGAAGAGACGGATGCATCCGGAAAAGGACTCGATCCCAAGCTTCACAAGCCCCCGGGGAAGCGTCACCAAGGACAGGGTCTCACAGCCCGCAAACGCCCCCTCCTCAATGGTCTTGAGGGTCTCGGGGAAGGGGAAATCCATCAACAGACGGCAATCATGGAAGGCATCCTCACCAATGGTCACAAGCCCCTCACAGCCCTCCACGCGCTCCAAAGAGGTGCAACCGCCGAAGGCATCCTGAGGCAGCTCGGCAATCGAGGCGGGAATGTGGATCCAGGTCAGATCCACGCACTTGTAAAAGGCCCACCGTCCAATGGCCTTGACGCTTCCGTCATCGGGAATCACACTATTCGCGCACCCGACGACCACGGTTCCCGTGGCGATCTCAATGAGACAGTTCCCCTCCGAGCGGTAGACGGGGTTGCCCTCATCCACCGTGATGCTCTCCAGCCCCGTGCACTCCTGAAAGGCGGTGGGGTCGATATCGGTCACCGAAGCGGGGATATGGATGCTTTTCAGATTGCGGCAACGGAGGAAGGCGTGTTTCTCGATGTGTACAAGGGTATCGGGAAGGGTCACCGCGGTGATCTTATCGTTCACCCGCGTGTGACTGCTGAGGGCATCTCGGCTGAAGGCACCGTAGGCGATGACCGTCACGGGCATACCGTCCCAGACAGGGGGAATGACCACCGACTCCGAGTTGCCGGTATACACACCCACCTGCGCCTCGCCGCCAAAGTAGTGGGACAAGCTCAAGCCCTTGGTCGCCACCACGGGAGGCTCGGTCTCCTCGGGAGTCTCCTCCTCGGTAGGAGCCTCGGTGAGAGCCTCGGTGGGAGCCTCGGTGACGGTGTCCGCCTCGGTCTCACCGAAGGGGGAGGAAAGCAGGTCACAGCCGGTAAAGGCCGCGGCCATCCCCCCAAGCATCAGCACAGCCGTCAATAGAGCCCCTATGCGTAGATTCAACTTCTTTTTCATGATTATTTTCCTTTCGTTCTTTGGTTCGCGCATGGGGTACCGTTCCCCTCCGCTCACTATATAAGACACCAAAAAAAGTCAAACCTTACAGGAAATAGAAAATTTTTTACCGATTCAGTAAAAATTCAAATTTGGGCTTGGCTGTATCTGCAAATTGGGGCTGATCGGTGACGCGCGACCGCAAACAGCGACGAATCATTTCGCCACGTCAATGAGCTTCCCGGCCACGAAGTCCACCAGCACTTCCCTCATGAGAAGCATCTGCGCCCCTCTGACCCCCGCGCTCACCGTGATCTTTTCATAATCGGCGGCGGTGGCGTCAAAATAGGTGGGAAACTTCTTCTTCATCCCGATGGGAGAGCATCCCCCACGGATGTAGCCCGTCAACCCCAACAGCTCCTTGACGTGTACCATCTCGATCTTCTTGTTCCCCGTCAAAGCCGCCGCGGCCTTGAGATCAATCTCTTTGTCCACAGGTATGCAGAACACCAAATGTCCCGTCTTGTCCCCCTTGGCCACCAGCGTCTTGAAAACCATGGGCAGGGGCAGGCCGATCTGCTCGGCAATATGGGTTCCCGACAGATCGTTCTCGTCCACCTCGTAGGTCAGTACCTCGTAAGGGATCTTGGCAGCATCCAACTGCCGCATGGCGTTGGTCTTGGGTGTAGCTTTGCTCATAATCTGTCCTTCTCCGCGATCAACTCTCTCGCGGCCACGCGCTGGGCGTCGGTGATATCCAATCCGCCCAGAATGCGGGCGATCTCCTCCACACGGTCTGCCTCATCAATGGCGCGCACCGTGGTCTCGGCGCGGGTCTCGCCCCCCGCCACCGTCTCTTTTTTCTCAATGACGTAGTGGGCGTCAGCCAAGGACGCGATCTGCGCCGAATGGGTCACGCAAATGACCTGGGTTCCTTCGGCATGTCTCTCACCGAAGACGTTGCGCGTCCCCCGGGCAATGGTGGCCAGCTTGATGCCCACCTTCCGCGCCGTGCGCCCCGAAATACCCGTGTCCACCTCGTCGTAGATGGCGGTCGGCACGCCGTAGCGCTCGTTCAGCACACTCCGCACCGCCAGCATGATACGGGATAATTCTCCGCCCGATGCGATGCGAACCATGGGGCCCACAGGCTCACCGGGGTTGGCCGAGAGCAGAAACTCCACCTCGTCGCGGCCAAAGGCCCCGAATTCTGCGGCAGACGTCACCGCCACCTCAAAGCGCACCTTGGGCATATCCAAAAACGTCAGCGCCTCCTGTACCGCCTCACTCAAAGCCTTGGCGGCGGTCTTGCGGATCGCCGTCAGCTCATCCGCCCTGTCGGCCAGCCGCTTGCGAAGCCCCGCCTCCTCCTGCTCCAATTCCCCAATGCGCTCGTCGGCGGTGTCGATCACAACAAGTCGCGCGGCGGCTTCCTCGCGGAACGCCAGAATGGCCTCCACGCCCTCGCCATACTTCCGACCCAGACGGCTGATGACTTCCAACCGTCCTTCCAGCTTATCCAGCTCGGCGGTGGGATCCCCCACGTCCTCGTCTCCGAACTCCCGAACCAGATCCGCAATGTCCTCGGCCTCGGCGCGAAGGGCACCCAACCGCTCGATCAGCCCGTCGCATTCGGGAATGATCCCCGCGATGGAGGCAAGCGCCGCCTCGGCGCGATCGCACAGCGCCGTCACCGTAGCCTTCTCCCCGTCGCACAGCGCACGGCAGGCAAGACCTACCTGACGGTTGATCTTCTCCAGATGGAGCAGCTTGTCCCGTCTTTCGGTGAGTTTTTCTTCCTCGCCCGCCTTCAGCTTGGCGGCGTCGATATCCTTGATCTGGAATTCCAGCATCTCCCGCAGGCGAATGCGCTCGGCCACGTCGCGGCGAAGCCCCGCGATCTCGTCCCTCACGGCCTTCCATTCCCCGTACAGCCCACGGTACTGCTCCAGCTCGTCGCCGTCCTGGGCATAGTCGTCCAAGAGAGCGCGGTGAGCCGATGCCTGCATGAGCTTCTGGTTGTCGCTCTGCCCGTGGATGTTGATGAGCAATGCCCCTACCTCGCGAAGGATGCTTTGCGTCACAGCACGCCCGTTGATGCGGGCGGTGGAACGCCCGTCCCGCGTCATGACCCGCTGAAGCAGAAGACTATCCCCCTCGGGCAAATCAATCCCCAGCTCCGCCAGTGCGGCCGCCAACTCCCCCTCGGGAGTCGAAAAGAGCGCGCTGACCAGCGCGCGATCCTCCCCCGCGCGGATGAGGTCACGGCTGACCCGCCCGCCCGTGAGAAAGCTCACGCTGTCGATGAGCAAGGACTTACCCGCGCCCGTCTCACCCGTCAGCACGCAAAGACCGTTCGAAAAGTCGATGTCCACCGACTTGATGACGGCAATATTCTCGATATGTAAGGATTCAAGCATGGGGGTACCTCCTTGGGAATTGTTTCAGTTCCCGAGTTCAAATTTGGGTTTGTGGGGGCGGGAAAGAGCGCCTGGGGAAAAACTTCTTGAAAGAAGTTTTTCCC
>JAZRIF010000069.1:0-2859 GCA_045645165.1 Eubacteriales bacterium | reverse complement strand
ACGGCGATAGTTGTAGGAGCGGCGCTCCTCAATGCCTTGAAGCTTGTGAAGAAGCAGATCGGAGAGGTTAAGGTCGTCATAAACGGTGCGGGGGCTGCGGGTATTTCTATCGGTCGGCACCTGATGAACCTGGGTGTCAGGAATCTGATAATGGTTGACCGATTCGGCGCTATCTACCGGGGCAAAGCGGAGAACAATCCCGCCCAGGAGGATATGGCGGCCATCACCAACCCCGACGGTCTGACCGGCGATCTGGCATCCGTCATGGGCGGCGCCGACGTGTTCATCGGTGTGTCCGCGCCGGGGATCGTGACCCCCGAGATGGTGGCGAGCATGGCCTCCGACGCCATCGTGTTCCCCATGGCCAACCCCACCCCCGAGATCATGCCCGACTTGGCACTGGCCGCCGGCGCGCAGGTGGTGGGTACGGGGCGCTCCGACTCCCCCAACCAGATCAACAACGTGCTGGCCTTCCCCGGCATTTTCCGCGGGGGTTTGGACTGCCGCGCCTACTGCAACAACGAGGAGATGAAGGTGGCGACCTCCTATGCGCTGGCGTCTCTCATTGCCGAGGATGAATTGTCCGAGACCAACATCATTCCCTCCGCGCTGGACAAGCGGGTGGCGAGAGTGGTGGCGGATGCGGTCATAGTTGCCGCAAAGGAAACCGGTGTATCCAGAATTTAATAAGAATCCCGCCCGACCATCAAGGCCGAGCGGGATTTTTCTTTTAGTTGCTTTCTTCTCGCTTGATGTCCTCAAGCACCTTAGAGTCAAGCTTCATGGGCTGCGTTTTGGCGTAGACGGCGATGGGGTTCTTTCGCCGCTCGTTGAAGCCCGGGCACATAGCCTCCATCTCCTCCATGGTACAGACCACCCACTCGTCGTACCCTTCGTCGGTCTTCCATTGGGACATGACCAGATCCAGGAAATTCATGGCAAAGCAATTGGAATCTTCCACCCCCGTGTACACGGTGATAAGGTTTTCCTCCTTATAGCCGCCTCGGTCGTAGGGCTGCCAATGGAAGGCCGAGCCGCCGGGGTTCTTCACGGTGATGCGGAGGCGGCCGTCGTCCTTCTCCACAAGGAAATACTCCATAAAGGTGGGGTCGCCCTGCACGATTACGCGGGCTTCCTCCCGCTCGCCGTCGATCACGCGGATGCGGCAGCAGTTGTTGACGCTGAAGTCAATATGGTTCAGCGGTTCAAAGACATAGGTTTGTTCGTGGTTCGTGTTGTTCATAGCTTTGTTCTCCTTTGGTGAGGTAACAGCCTCTCCAAACAGAACGCCGATGGGTACGTCAAAGAGATCGGCAATGACGGGAAACAGGGTGACGTCGGGGTATCCCACGCCGCACTCCCATTTGGACACCGACTGGGGCGCGATCCCGATCCGATCGGCCAGATTCGTCTGTGTCCACCCGCGTTCCTTGCGGAGGGCTGTGATGATGTTACAGAACTGATTCAAGTGATACATAGATAAAATGTGGCTTTCGCAAGGCGAAAGCTTCCTTTCTTGCGGAATTGAGGCTGGTTTTGCTGAGCAAAATCGTCACCGCTCCGGTGACGAAAGCCACAAAACGCGTTTGAAAGATTTATCTTTCAAACTGTCCTCCCTTCTGTGTAACCAGTATACCATAGAATGAGTCAGAGCGCAATAACCGCGAAGTTGTAAACCCCCGCCCAATCGGGCGGGGGTTCTACATTTCCCATCACTCGGGCATATCCATGATCAGATAGGGTATGCCAAAGGCGCCGTCTTGCATAGCCACATCTATGTGATCGCCGATCTCATAGGCGCGGTACTCCTCGGCCGTAACACTCAACTTTTCTTTCTTCCCTTTTACCATCACAACAAGATAATATTTGTCGGAGCGACGTATTCTTTCGTACACTTCCTTATCCAACACCGTCATTTGTATCTCGGTTTGGGGAGAGGTATCCAACGCATAATTGAGCGCGGCCGTTACGTTCACGGTCAAGCCAAGCGTTAGAACTGCAATGACCAACGCAATGACCGCATCCGTCTTGACAAATTCTTTCAAGCAGAATGTTTTATTCATACGAATCGTGAAGACCACGTAACCTGCAACGGCACCGACGGATATCACGAATGCGGGTATAAAAGCAGGTCTCAAAAGTGAGTCGTCCAAACTGTAAAAGCGGGAATTTACGGCAAACAACATGACAATCATCAAGAACATGGCGGCAATAGGCACTAATGTTCTTGCAATGATCTCACTCTTGCATTCCTTCTTCCACGTGCTCCGCAAGTATCGAATGGTGTAACCCGTCAGTGCAACCAGCATCACGAACGCAATCACCGTTAAAACCCGCGAGGAATCTGGGACAAGCACCCCCCACGGGAGCAAGAAAGCAACCGTCGAAAGTGCCTTTCCCGCCACGGGCAATTCCTTTGAGGACTTATGTAGCCATGTCCAATACAGAATGGGAAGCGTGAATATACACCGACTGGCGAGCAGAAGCACGGAGTATTTCCGCAACGAAGAAAGCTCTACGATAAACAGTATTACCAAAGCCACAATACCGGCCAGAAATAAAAAAATGGTTGTTTTCTCTCGCCGACTCATCCGTCTATTTATCCGCTTGTACCTGGCCATAACCGTCATCCGTTCCCTTTCTCCGCGTATTTCCACCAACAAGTATATCACATTTACCGTATTTTGTCAACCGCACACCGAAAACCCCCGCCCAATCGTGAACAAGTCCGTTAAAAACGGACAGTAGACAAAAGCCCCCTTGATGTGGTAGAATATAGATACCATATCAAGGGGGTAATTGTATGCCAAGAAAGTATCAACACACAAAAGAATTATTGCCACAAATCAAAAAGATGTT
>JAZRIF010000068.1:0-1827 GCA_045645165.1 Eubacteriales bacterium | reverse complement strand
CACCCTTTCAAAAACTTTTAATAAATTTTGATGAATTTACTTTTGGGGGCTTTGGGGGCAAAGCTTCCGATAGGGAGGGGGCGATTGGACTCCCTTCAAAACCTCTCGTCAGAATAAATATTCATGTTTTAGAAGTTTTGGGGATTCTTAAGGGACTTTTTCAAAAGTCCCTTAAGCGGGTCCAGGGCAGAGCCCTGGCACTCCTTACATAAAGCTGTCCAGACGGGCAAAGACGCGATCCTTGCCGAGGAGCTGCATGACGGTGTAGAGGTCGGGGGCGTTGAGCTTGCCGGTGACGGCGAGACGGAGGAAGCCCGAGACATCGGCCACACTGCCCTTAAAGGCGGTGGGGTCGGCCTTGTAGGCCTTCATGTCGGCGGCGTAGCCCAGGTCGGAGGCGATGGCCTTGACCTTGTCGAACCAGACGGTCATCTCGTCGGCGGGATCGTAGGTGGCCTTGAAGGCGGCGATGACGGCCTTCACGTCAGCCGTATCGGTGCCCTCGGGGAGGGAGTCCTTGATCTCGAACAGCTCGTCGTAGAAGAAATCCAGATAGGGACGGACGTCGGTCCAAACCGTGAAGTCCTTGCGGGGCTTCTTGCCGCCGCGGCCGATGGCGAAGATAGCCTTGGCGTAGGCGGGATCGGCGGTCAGCAGAGCGTTCAGCTGGGTGTCGTGCTCGGCAGACCAAGCGGTGACGCGGTCGTAGACCTCGTCGGCGGTCATGCGGGAGAGAACGTTCTTGGAGACGTCGTTGAGCTTCTGGAAGTCAAAGAGACAGCCGGATGCCGACATCTTCTTGATGTTAAAGGGGAAATCCGTGTAGGGCAGGGTGGAGTTAGCGGCTCTCCACTCCTCGTAGTTGGAGTTCAGGAGGGTCAGCACGTACTCGGCCACGGCCTCGGCACAGTAGCCCATCTTGGCGTAGTCGCCCAGATTGGCGCCCATGTCGCGCTTGGAGAGCTTCTTCTTGTTGCCGTTCTCATCCAGACGCATGATCTGGGAGATGTGCATGTACTTGGGCGCCTTGAAGCCCAGGTAGTAGAAGAGCTGGAGGTGCTTGGGCAGGGAGGGGAGCCACTCCTCGCCGCGGATGACGAGGTTGGTGCCCATGAGGTGATCGTCCACCACGTGGGCGAAGTGGTAGGTGGGGATGCCGTCGGACTTCAAAAGCACGAAGTCCTCATCGTTGACGGGCATTTCCAGCTTGCCACGCACCAGATCCTGGAAGGTGATCTTCTTTTCGCCGTCGCCGTCGGAGAGCAGGCGAAGCACCCAGGGGTTGCCGGCTGCCAAATTGGCCTCCACGTCCTCCATGGTAAACTCGCGGTGGGACAGCATCTCAGCCCGTCTTGCGGCGGCCTCAGCCTCCCAGTCCACGTTCTTGATCTCGGTCTTCTTGTCGGTCTGTTTCAGAGCCTCCAGCTCCTCCTCGGTGGTGAACACGGGGTAAGCCTTGCCCTCGGCCACCAGCTTCTTGGCGAACACGTGGTAGAGGTGGGCGCGCAGACTCTGCTTGTAGGGGCCGTAGTCGCCGACGTCGGTTACCTTGCCGTCGGGGCCCAGAATGGCACCCTCGTCGAAGTGGATGCCGTAGCGCGCGAGGGTGGTGATGAGCCCCTCGGCGGCACCGGGGACCTCGCGCTTGGCGTCGGTGTCCTCAATGCGGAGGTAGAATACGCCTCCCGACTGGTGAGCCAGACGCTCGCCAACCATGACGGGGAACAGACCGCCGAAGTGGACGAATCCCGTGGGGGAGGGGGCGAAACGAGACACCTTGGCGCCCTCAGGGAGATTACGTGCAGGGAAGCGTGCCTCGCACTCGGC
>JAZRIF010000067.1:0-3843 GCA_045645165.1 Eubacteriales bacterium | reverse complement strand
TCAAGAACTTTCAAAAAGTATGATTTAATAACCCTTTTTGAAAGTTTTTGGAGTTCCAAGAACCTTTTTTCAAAAAGGTTCTTGGTGGGGGTCGAGGGGGCAAAGCCCCCTCGATAAACCCAAATTTTAAATCCCCCTCACAAAAGGAGCATAACCATGAGCAACAAGAAACACAAGGGCGATCACGGCCGCCGCGCCGAGCAACGCGCCGCCGAAAAGAATCAGCCCGCCCTGAAGAATCCCGCGTCCGCCGACAAGCCCCGTCGGGTATACCTGCGGAACTGGGTCTACATCTGGGCTACCCTGAGAGTAGCGGACGCCGTCGCCGCCGTCATCACCAGCTTTGAATATCTGGGCTGGTGGGATAACGTCATCGGCTCTGTCCTGGTGGTACTGGTGGGCGCGTTTGGCTGTATGTGCCTCTACGACGTCGCCCTTCTCCTGACCGCCTGCATCACCTTCGGGGAGGGCATGGTCAACGCGGGCAAGGACGAAAGCGGCCAGCAGATGATCTTCCACGCCGCCTCGGTGACCCGTCTGGAAATGCGGGACAAAGAGGACAAGGTACTCCCCGATGATGCCCCCGTCTATAAGAACGCCCAGCTCGTCTTCGTCATGGAAAGCGGCCGCGTCAACCGCCGTAAGGTGAGCCGCATGACTGCCAAGCAGTATGCAAAGGTCAAAGAAGCGCTGGAGGCGGAGAAGAAATATAAGGAAATTCAGTAAATTGAAGTTTATCGGCCAGGGGCTTTGCCCCTGAACCCCACCGGAAACCCTTTTAAAAAAGGGTTTCCGGACTTCCTAAAATTTTCAAAAAAGAATTATTGATCTTGCCGATGCCCTCCACAACGTCCCCATCATTTTGGCAGAGGGCAAAAAAGACAGTCTCCGCGCTATCAAACGGGAAATCTCCTATGTCTACCGTCCCAAGTGGAACAAAGATTTCCTGAAAGCTTTACTCTGAACATTACCCATAAAAAGGAACCCATATATCTATGCAAACATCCATCATCATCAAAGGCGCCCGCGTACACAACCTCAAAAACGTGGACGTCACCATTCCCCGCGACAAGCTGGTGGTCATGACGGGTCTGTCGGGCTCGGGCAAGTCCTCCCTGGCCTTCGATACCGTCTACGCCGAGGGACACCGCCGCTTCGTGGAGTCCCTGTCCTCCTACGCCCGTATGTTTTTGGGGCAGATGGACAAGCCCGACGTGGACCTCATCGAAGGACTCCCCCCCGCCATTTCCATCGACCAGAAGACCACCTCCAAGAACCCCCGCTCCACGGTGGGTACCGTCACCGAGATCTACGACTACCTCCGCCTGCTCTACGCCCGCGTGGGCGTGCCCCATTGCCCCGTTTGCGGCAAGGAGATCCGTCAGCAGACCGTGGATCAGATCATCGATAAGATCCTGACCCTCCCCGAGAGCACCCGCTTCATGGTACTGTCCCCTGTCGTCCGCGCCCAAAAGGGTATGCACGAAAAGGTGCTGGCCGACGCGGGGAAGAAGGGCTACGTCCGCGTCCGCGTGGACGGGAGCATCTACGACCTGACCGAGGACATCAAACTGGACAAGAACAAGAAGCACACCATCGAGATCGTAGTGGATCGTCTCGTCATGCGCGACGGCATCCGTTCCCGCCTGTCCGACTCGGTGGAAAGCGCCCTGGCCGCCGCCGAAGGGCGACTGACCATTCTGACCGTCCCCCGCGACGGAGAAAGCGAGCAGGAGTTGTCCTTCTCCCAGACCTACGCCTGCGAGGAGCACGGCATCTCCTTCGGCGAGCTGGAGCCCCGCATCTTTTCCTTCAACAACCCCGCAGGCGCCTGCCCCCATTGCGCGGGCATCGGCGATATGCAGAGAATTGCCGTCAAAAAGCTCATCCCCCACCCCCAAATGGCTCTGTGGGAGGGCGCCATCCAGGTCAACGGCTTCAAGACCCTTGACCCCCAGAGCTGGAACGGCCCTCTCTTTGAAGAAGTGGGCAAGCGCCACGGCTTCCGCATGGATCAGCCCATCTCCACCTTTTCCAAAGAAGCGCTGAACGCCCTGTACTACGGAACGGGCGACGAGACCTACACCATCACCCGCCATTTCGGTGACCGCTCCACCCATCAGACCGTCAAATTCGAGGGCGTGGTGGGCATCATGGAGTCCCGCATCCGTCAGGGCGGCTTCGGCTCCGACAGCTACGAGGAATTCGTAGAGGACGCTCCCTGCCCCCAGTGCCACGGCAAACGCCTCAATCCCATGGTGCTGGCGGTGACCGTCGGCGGGCTGAACATCGACGACTTTTGCGCCATGTCGGTCAAAGACGCGCTGGATTTCATCACGGGTCTCCATCTGGAAGGCTCCGAGGCGGTGATCGCCCGTGAGATCGTCAAGGAGATCAAGGCGCGGCTGGGCTTCCTGGTGTCCGTCGGTCTGGATTACCTGACCCTCTCCCGCAAGGCGGGGACACTTTCGGGCGGTGAGGCGCAGAGAATCCGTCTGGCCACCCAGATTGGCTCGGCCTTGGTGGGCGTGCTGTATATTCTGGACGAGCCCTCCATAGGCCTCCACCAACGGGACAACACCAAGCTCATCGCCACCCTGAAAAAGCTCCGCGATCTGGGCAACACCGTCATCGTGGTGGAGCACGACGAGGAGACCATGGAGGAATCCGACTACATCGTGGACATTGGCCCCGGTGCGGGCATCCACGGCGGCAAAGTCGTGTCTGCGGGCACCCCTGCCGAAGTAGCGGCCGACGAGAATTCCATCACGGGCGCCTACCTGTCGGGGCGCAAGCAGATCGAGGTTCCCTCGGCGCGCAGACACGGCAACGGCTGCTGGCTGACTGTCAAAGGCGCGGCAGAGCATAACCTCAAGCACATTGACGTGGATATTCCCCTGGGCAAATTCGTCTGCGTAACGGGCGTTTCGGGATCGGGTAAATCCTCCCTCGTCAACGGCATCCTCTACCCCGTACTGGCTCACGACCTCAACCGCGCGGTGACCTACCCCGGCGAGCATGACTCCGTTGAAGGAGTGGAGCATTTGGACAAGGTCATCGCCATCGACCAGAGTCCCATCGGGCGTACCCCCCGCTCCAACCCCGCCACCTACACCTCCCTGTTCAATGACATCCGCGACCTGTTCTCCAACACCCAGGACGCCAAAGCCAAGGGCTTCGGCCCCGGTCGTTTCTCCTTCAACGTCAAGGGCGGACGCTGTGAGGCCTGCGAGGGCGACGGCGTGAAGAAGATCGAGATGCACTTCCTCCCCGACATCTACGTCACCTGCGACGTCTGCAAGGGCAAGCGGTACAATCGGGACACCTTGGAAGTCCACTACAAGGGCAAGAGCATCTTCGACGTGCTGGACATGACGGTCGAGGAAGGACTCTCCTTCTTCGACGGACTCCCCAAGATCAAGCGCAAGCTTCAGACCCTCTTTGACGTGGGACTGGGCTATATCAAGATCGGTCAGTCCTCCACCACCCTGTCGGGCGGCGAGGCACAAAGAGTCAAGCTGGCCGCCGAGCTGGCCAAGCGGGGCACGGGCAAGACCATCTATATTTTGGACGAGCCCACCACGGGTCTCCACACCGACGACGTGGCGCGACTCCTCACCGTCCTGCAACGCCTCTGCGACGGCGGCAACACCGTCCTGGTCATCGAGCATAACCTGGACGTCATCAAGTGCGCCGACCACATCATCGACCTCGGCCCCGAAGGCGGCGCCGGCGGCGGTACCGTGGTCGCCACCGGTACCCCCGAGGAGGGGGCACAGGTGGGAGGGTCGTATACGGGACAGTTTTTGGAGAAAAAGCTATAAGTCGGGTCGTAGCCATGTC
>JAZRIF010000066.1:0-15817 GCA_045645165.1 Eubacteriales bacterium | reverse complement strand
GAGACCACCGTAAATCCCGCTGATCCCGTGCTCATGCTCGATGCTGAGGCCGTTAACGGCCTGGCCGGTGCCGGTGCTCCCAACGTGAATCAGCTCGCTGGTTCCGAGGTTATCACCGAGGGCGCCTACACCTTCGCTCGTTGGACTGCTGCTGCCGGCGGCGATCCCTACGTTGCATTCATTCCTCTGGGTAGCAACTACACTTTGCCCCAGTACTTGGCTATCTCCTACCGCACCAACTCCGCAACCGACGGCCAGATCTTCCTGGGCTCCGGTCAGGGCTGGAATGGCCAGGGTGACGTATTTAATGTTGCTTGGAACGAGGGTGATTGGAACCATGTCGTGATCGACCTGTCCGCTCAGGGCCTGACCTCCATCACCGACGGTCTGCTCACCTACGCTCGTTTTGACTTCTTTGCAGGCGATTCTGCAGAGGGCGACTACTTCGACATCGAGTACATCGCATTCTTCAATACTGCTGAGTATGCAGAGGCTTATGCTTTCGCTAAGCATCCCGCATATGTTACTCCTGACGTTGCAGGCATGACCAACTCTTCCTTCGACACCTTCTACGTCAACGGCCAGATGTACTTCCCCGAGGATGGCGGCGCAGGCGATAAGCTGGCTGCTCAGAACAACACCATCACCTTCGGCGCGGAGGATGCCCATGATTCCCTTGCTCTCCGCGGCTGGATCGGCTTCGGTCAGGCTATTGACAGCTTTGGTTACTTTATTGATGACTACACCATGGTATACGGTGAGTTCAAGGCCGCTACCGAAGACGGCGTTCTGGCAGCCGGTGGAGCAAATGCTTCCCGTTTCCAGATCGATGTTCCTCTGACTGACCTCGAGGCGGGTGTGCATATGATCGGCTTCGTTGTCAAGCTGGCTGATGGTACCGTTGTCCGTCTCCGCGAGAATCTCAAGATTATCATCGTTCCTTATACCGTCGATGAGACCGTTTCTCTGGCAATCGGTCACGGCGCACCCTTCAGCGGCGCACCCAATAACTACTTCGGTCAGAGATTCAACGTCGGCGAGAATATCCTGAAGCAGATCACCATCACGGATATGGCTACCTATTCCGATGGTAACACCAACACTTGGTCCTTCAAGATCTGGCAGTGGAAGGGCGACTACGCCACCACCACCGCCGCCGAGCCTCTGTTTGTGGCAAACGGCGAGAATCACAACGACAATGCCCCCTTCATTATGAACGTTCCCGCAGAGGACTTCATCACCGGCGACATCTACTACGAGATCACCTACCTGTCCGGTAGCGGTTGCTTCACCGGCTGGACCGCTGATACCGTCGCTGAGGGCGTGGAGACCTACGTAGCCGGTTCTTTGGCTACCGGCAGCTACGGCTCCTCCATCGTTGTAGGCGTACCCACAGATGAGTCTGAAAAGGAAATTCAGTTCTCTGTAGTATTCGGTGAAATCTACACCGACGCGGATAAGGGCACCAAATTTGACGGTAACCTGATCCTTGAAAAGAACCTTGGCCCCACGTACTTCGACGGCGTCCGCAACGGCGACTGGATGGAGTTTGGGATCAACGTGGAGACTGCAGGCGACTACAACGTATGCATGGTCTTCGGTTGGCTGGATCACACCGGTGTGTACACCATCCTCGTGGACGGTGCAGAGGTTGGCAAGATCGAGAACAAGATCCCCGGCACCGATTGGAGAGCCTGGACGGATTCCTCCTCCATTAAGATCAACCTGACCGAAGGCGAGCATACCGTTCGCGTGGTCATGGGCTCCGACGGTCCCAATGTGTACGGTATCAAATTTACTTATGTTGAACCCATGCCCGAAAGCATTGCTTTGAATAAGCCCATTTCTGCCGACAGCGTTGAGAAGCCCCAGCACGAGGCTATCTACGCCAACGACGGTGATGAGAACACCCGTTGGTGCGGTCTGCCCAAGGGCGAGGCAAACCTGATCGTTGACCTTGAGGCTGTTTATACGCTGGATAAGATTTGTCTCCTGCTGGAGAACGCTATGGGCGACTTCACGATTTCTGTTTCCGAAAACGGTGAGGATTATACTGAGGTTTGTGCCTGCGAGGGCAAGCCTATGTCTCCTGTTGCGTTCACGCTGGAATTTGATCTGAACGGTGCTACCGGCCGCTACATCAAGATCTCCCGCGGCCCTGCTGACGATCAGGATTACTGGTTCTCTATTTACGAGCTGTACGTATATTCTGTTCAGTAACGTCTATCTCCTTTCATAGAAACGTTAGATGAATTCGATTTCTCTGACAATCTAATCTGTGTTCATTTCGGGAGGGGGACGCTTGTCCCCCTCCTTTGCATTTCTTTCGCCGCCTCATCCATACCTTGTACGCTCAAGGTTGTCTCTCATCATAAGGAGCGCATATGAAAAAATTACACTTTAAACGAACCCTGTCCGCGACTTTGGCCTTTTTGCTGGTTATGAGCGCTTTTGCCGCCCTGCCTGTCCTCGCGGCAGACGCCACCTCGGTCAGCGGCACACAAATTACCGAGATCGTTTTTAACAAGATCTTTACTGACGCTGACAAGGGCACGACCTTCGGTGGCAATCTTTACCTTGAAAAATCCATGGGTCCCGTTTATTTCGACGGTGTACGCAACGGGGACTTCTTTGAATTTGATATCAACATCGAGAAGGCAGGAAACTATGACCTGTGCTTCTCCTTCGGTTGGCTGGACGATACGGGTACCTACAACATTTCGCTGGATGGCGGTGATCCCGTTACCCTCCGCAATACCGTGACGGGTCGCGGTTGGCGAACCTGGTGCGATTCCTCCAGTGTGACGGTCAATTTCACCCAGGGAAAGCACACCATCCGTGTCACCATGGGCGGCGACGGCCCCAACCTGTATTCCATGAAACTGATCCCCGAGGGCGTGAATACCGGGAGTAACGCCAAAAAAGACGCGGCTTTGCAGGATGAGAAGTCTTCCGCCGGAGCCCAGGTGATCTCCACCAGCGCGGCCATCCAGTTCAACTGCACCGCGACCTTTTTCGCGTTGGATCTTGCCTCGGCCAGCTGGAACAATAGCCTCGGCTCTCTCCGCTTATCCCTGTATAAGTGGGACACCTCCTATGACAAGACCCTGAAGGGTGAGCCTCTCGCCACGAAGGACTATATAGATATGCCCGATAATACAGTCTTGACTTTCAGTTTTGACGATATGGAAGCTGGTGAATATCTGTTGTACATCAAGAATATTTCCGAAAATCCCGCCGAGGAGGTGGGCTCTTGGGGTAACGAAAAGCCCCGCGAGAACGTCAGAAGCTATCACGCCGATGCTATCTCCGACTTTTGCCCCGCCGTGTGGCTGAAGTACAGATCCGATTCGGCCGCTCCCTTCGGTCCCATCAGCGACGTGGATCCTAACGCCGTAGAGCTTGCCCCCTCCGAGTCCGATCTCTATCCTTGGGGCGAAATGGTGGAATACAAGATGAACGCCGATGCTCTGTACGGCGTGCAGTTCAACGCCACCGCCGACTTCGGAGGCGTTGAAGTCTATATTCCCACCGTTCCCGTGGGCGACAACACCCTGACCCTGTCCCTCTACAAGTGGGATGGCAATTACAGTCAAACCGTCAAGGGTAAGCCCTTGACCACCACGACTCTCAGAAACGTGAGCAGAAGTAGTTGGGCGCGTTTGCCGTACTCGAAGGCTACTGCGGGTGAATATCTGCTTGTGGTATCGGACGGTACCGATGGCATGACTGTCGGTATGGTGGAGACAGCGGCAGATAAGGCAAATCATTATCTGCATACCTCCAAGGCCGGCATCAGCTTGATTGCCCGCACCGTCAGCAACGCGTCTCTTGGTACGCCCACAGCGCCTAACGCCCAGGACTTTATCTCGGATGATTCCGTTTACTGGGTCGGTACCGACGGCCTTGACCGTGTTCTGCCCAACGCCTCGGAGACGGGCGGTGAGAGAGAAGGGAAGTACGTGGGTATCTTCTACCACACCTGGCACTCCGCCTTCGCTTACCGCGACGTCACCAACGTCACCGATCTGGTGACCAAGTACCCCGAGGCCATTCGCGACTACAACCATCCCGCCTGGGAGGGGAAGACCAACTGCTTCTGGAATGAGCCTCTGTGGGGTTATTACAACAACGGCATCGACCGTTGGGTACTCCGCAAGCAGGCCGAGCTTCTGGCCGATGCGGGCGTGGACGTGGTCTTCTTCGACAATACCAACGGCACCATGAATTTCATCGACGCCATCCTTACCCTCTGTGAGGTCTGGGCAGAGGCGCGTGCCGATGGCGTCAAGACCCCTCAGATCTCGGCCATGTTGAATATGTACGCCTACAACGAGACGGCTATTCAGATCAAGGAGCTCTACGATCAGATCTACTCCAAGGGTCTGTATCAGGATCTGTGGTTCTACTGGGAGGGCAAGCCTCTGCTGCTGGGCTATCCCGAGGAGGTTAAGCGTCTGGAGAACGGAAAAGAGATCTATAATTTCTTCTCCTACCGTCCCATCAACACCTCCTACAACGAGGATCAGGAGCTGATTAAGCAGAGCGACGTATCCAACCGCATTACCTTCGCGCCTCCCGCAGGCTTCCGTAGATATACACAATGGAAGTGGATCTCGGTCTATCCTCAGGAGAAGATGTATCTGAAGGGAACCGACCAGGTCGAGGAAATGTGCGTTTGCGTGGCACAGAACTGGTCGGATAAGCAGGGTCTTACCCCCATGAACGCAGGCGATATGGTCTTTGGCCGCGGCTACACCAACGAGTTCGGTATCAACACTTCCGACGAGGCGGTGATGGCGGGATTGAACATTGCCGAGCAGTGGGAGTACGTGCTGGAGGTGGATCCCACCTTCGTGTACATTACCGGCTGGAACGAGTGGCAGGTGGGCCGCACCACGGATATGTGGGGCTATCCCAACGCTCTTCCCGACAACGCCACCGACGGCTATTCCCGCGATATCGAGCCCTCCACAGGTATGCTCAAGGATCACTTCTATAACCAGATGGTGTCCTACATCCGTAAGTTCAAGGGCATGAATACCCAGCCCGCATCCTCGGGGGCTGTGAAGGTGGATTCCGCCGCTTCCATTGACTGGAACGCCGTGACCCCCGTCTACCGCGCCTACGAGGGCAACACCCTCCACCGTGACTACGACGGTTACAAGGACTACCACTACACCAACACCACGGGCCGTAACGACTTCGTGGAGTCCCGCGTGACCTACGACGCTGAAAATCTGTACTTCATGGTCAAGACCGCCGAGAATATCACTTCTCACACCGACAAGGCGTGGATGAGACTGTTCATCGACGTGGTAGGCGTGGAAGACGACAAGAACTGGGAGACCTTCGAGTACATGCTCAACCGTGAGACCCCCACCGCCGACAAGGCTACGCTGGAGAGATCCACCGGTGGCTGGAACTGGGAGAAGGCCGCCGAGGTGGCTTACACCGTCAGCGGTGACACCATGGTGGTGACTATTCCCCGTTCCGCTCTGGGTATCGGCGAGGGCGACTTCACCGTGAACTTCAAGTGGAGCGACAATATGCAGAAGGACGGCGACATCATGGAGTTCTACGTCAGTGGTGACGTGGCTCCCGGCGCACGCTTCAAGTACAGCTTCACCACCCTTAGCGCTACTACTCCCGACATCGAGACGGATACCACCGATTCGGATTCCTCCGCTCCCGATACCGAGGCTCCCACCGAAACCTCCACCGAGCCTTCCACCGAGCCTACCGAAAAGAAGGGCTGTAAATCGTCTGTAACCGTCGGCGGCTTGGTTGCCGTAGCTGCTATGGGCGCAACTGCACTGACCTTGCGCAAGAAAAAAGAATCCGAAGCATAAGGACATACCGGCAAGGCATATGCCTCCGTCAGGTACGGGCGGGGCATTAACCAAACACATTACCTTTCCTTTCTTAAGGGAGCCGCTCCCCCGCCCGTAAGGGTGGGGGAGTAAGCATAGTGAAGGGGCAAGTCCAAAAAATATTGAAAGGAGAATTCGTCATGAAACGAATGCTTGCTTTTTTTCTGGCATTTTTAATGCTTCTTATGTCCGTTTCTTGTGGTACAAACAAAGAAACAACGGAAACTCAGGCACAGATAACTGAGGACGGTACTTATGCGCCGGAGGAGACGGAAACAGATCTTTCCCACAACGTAGAGCGTAACGATTATAAGGAAGAAGTATTCCGCATGATCGGTTTCGATGAGCCGGGCTTGTGGTATTATGCCGATGAATACAGCAACGAGCAGGGTAGCACGCATATTTTGAATAATACGATTTATGAAATGAACACCCTGATCGAAGACTATCTTAACGTACAGATCGAATACGAGCAGATCGACCACGTTTCTACGGGCGGTGAAATTTTTGACACCGTACAACCGACCATCATGTCGGGGGATGACATCTATCAGCTCTGTATTTTGCATCCGTACTACAGTTATACGAATTTTATCACAAAAAACTATGCGTTGGATTTTTATGATCTTCCCGATGTGGACATGGATCAGCCCTACTGGAACAAGGATGTGATGGAGCAACTGTCCATCAACGATCACGCATACATCGGCCTTGGAGATATCTGCAAATACACAATTGGTATTCTCTACTGCAACAAGGATATGCTGAAGGACGTGGATATTGCGGTCCCCTATGACATGGTGCGCAATGGGAATTGGACGATGGACGAATTCTTTTCCATGACCTCCGGTCTTTATGCCGATAACGGTGACGGTAAGCGAAACAATGCAGATACCTACGGCTTTGCATCCTTGTGGGATGCAAATGCATCTTCCTTCATGCAAGCGAGCGGCATTTATATTGCTACCCGGAACGAAGAAGGAGTATTTGAACTGTCTCTGTACGGGGATCGTTTGGTCGATATGTACGATAAACTGTACAACTGGTCCAAGAATGAAAGTACGTATCTTTGGAACTTTGCGAATAAGTACAATGAAAGCGTGAATATCAATTTTTTGAACAGCCAGGCGTATTTCACCCATGCGGATCTCGGCACTCAGTATCTAGAGGCCAACTTTGGCGTGGGTATGCTCCCTATGCCGAAGTACGATGTGGAGCAATCGAATTACGCCCACGTAAACTGGGGGAACAACATTGTCATTCCCACTACCGTAAAAGACAAAGCTATGGTAGGTCAGGTTCTGGAGCTTATGGGCTACTATTCCAAGACCATGGTTCAGCAAAAGTATTACGACGAGGTGTTGCAGCTTCGCGTGTCCGATGCGCCTGACGACCGTGAAATGGTCGAGCTGATCTACAATACCATCGTGTACGATCCCGGCATTGCTTTCTGCGACGGTAACACGCAGCTTTGGAATCTTGTGTATCTGCCCTGCTTTGCCATTCAAAATAACGCAAGCAATATTTCCTCCTACTATAAAGGAAACTCAAGAAGTGCCGAAAGATGGTTGGCCAATTTGTTTAAAGAGAGATAATTCTGTCTCTGCTGAAAGAAATTGTTAAAGGAATCTTGTTACATATAAAAGGTGTATACCGATGCCGACGAAATCGTATGGTGTCTGAACGGCTGTGAGGTGGGCAGAAGCACAAACGATCAAAGCTGATGCCCGCGATCTTTGCTGTTTTGATATCACTATTGCTGACGAAAATGGACATCGCATCCCTGACGCTAAGCTTCAGGGCACCTCTAAAAAAACCTCGCGCAACGAATCGGCGGAATCTTTTCCGTCATTCGTCACAAAAATCCTTCGTATAGGATCAACTATACGAAGGATTTTTGATTAGCGCCCGCAAGCGGGCTGACGAAAAATCTTCTCGTCGCTCGCCACACGATGAGTTTTTAGAGGTACCCTTCAACTTTGCGCCTCGGTGGAGGGCGGTAGACTTGTTGGCATTTTTAGCGGCGACCCGGCTAATGACGATCAGTACGGCTCGAATACCTGCCATGCCTATGAAGGCCGCGCCGTGGCCATTGTTATGGCAGACACCCCCGGCATTATCAAGCAAAGGTGGAGATCATCGAATCTTCATAACACAATTCCATGCGAACATTCCGCTCAATGAATAAAGGGCACCTCTAAAAACGCCTCGTGTGGAGAGACCCCGAGCGAAGATCGGACGGAGAAAATTCCGTTAACCGAACTTGCCCGGCATATCACCGTGCGAGTTTTTCAGAGATGCCCTATTTTTTTAATCTATTTGATCAACCGATCGCTTCAAGCAATTCGTGACGGACATTGTCCAGAGTTTCGGAGGAAAATTCGTAATCATCAAAGGTACGACACACCTTTTCGATGAGTTCCATGGCCTTTGCTTTATTTTGCTTACCCAGGATCGCAAACAGCTCGTAATCCATAGCACCTGCACGTTGAAGGTGTGCGCGGATTCCGTTCCATACGCCGCGGTCGGTGGGATAGACTACGTGGGCGTTGCCTGCGGGGTAACTGACGCCCTCCGTATGGTAGTTCGTATCGTATCTGCCCTCGGGATTATGGACGTGATATAACCTATCGCACCTTCTACATCATTGGGATGCCAGTGGGTGCCCTTTGTTTGTTCCGCGTCCATCACATCCAGAATAAAGTCACCACCGTCTTCGTACAATTCGATAATTTGTCCATGGGCTTTACCTACAAGATAGGACAATCCACAGTAAAACATTCATCCAGCTCAGAAGTGGTGGTCAGGAGCAAATCATATCTGTCTTTCAGTTGTTCATAAACCTTTAGGACATCATCAACAGTAATATCGAACATATAGAACATCTCCATAAGTATAGGTTATCGACCAGGTTATCCTTTTCTCAAGTCTTTGGTATGCACAGAAATGTGCACATAATCGTCGGCCTATTCCCTACTTAAACAAACAACGCTCTCGGCATGCCCCGTCCACGGAAACATATCCACCGGCTGGATTTTTTTCACCTTATACCCGCCCTTCGTGAGGGTATACAGATCCCGCGCCAGGGTCTCGGGATTGCAGGAGACGTACACAATGCGTTTCGGCGCCAATTTCATCAGGCTGTGCAGGAATTTCCCGCTGCACCCCGCTCTGGGCGGGTCGGTGATGACCACATCGGCGCTCTGCCCCTTTGCGGCCATGGCCTCCATGAACTCCCCCGCGTCGGCGGCGTGGAAGACGGCGTTGGTCACCCCGTTGCGCTTGGCGTTGTCCACCGCGTCTGCGACGGCATCCTTATTCACCTCAACGCCGATGACCTCCTTGGCACCCGAAGCCACGGTCAAACCAATGGTACCCGTACCGCAGTAGGCGTCGATGACCGTCTCACTACCCGTCAGACCCGCAAACTCCTTGGCCTTGCCGTACAGGATCTCGGTCTGGACGGGGTTGACCTGATAGAAGGAGCGGGGGCTGATGCGGAAATCCAGCCCGCAAAGGCGGTCGGTGATGTAGCCTTCACCAAAGAGGACGTGGCTCTCACTCCCCAAAAACAGCGCGGTATCGGTGGGGTTGATATTCCGCACCACCGTGGTGATCTCGGGGTGGCGGCGGAGAAGCTCGTTGACAAAGGATCGCTCCGAGCGGAACTCTCCCTTGGCCGTCACCAGCACTACCATGATCTCCCCGCTGTGAAATCCCTTGCGAATGAGGACGTGGCGGAGGAAACCCTGACCCGATTCCAGATCATAGGGGCGGATCTTCATGGAAGCGCAGAGCTTGCGGATGGTCTTGAGGATAGGCTCGGCGCACTCGTCCTCCAGCATACAGCCCTCCACCTCCACGATGCGGCGGGAGGCGGACTGGTACACGCCCGACACCACCTTGCCGCTTTTCGAGCGGAAGGCGGCTTGGATCTTGTTGCGGTAGTGGGTGGGATCATCCATGCCGATGATCTCATCCACACGGCCAAAACGGCCAAGGAGCTTAATGAGCTTGGCCTGCTTCAGATGGAGCTGTTCTTCGTAGGGGAGGTTCTGCAGGGAGCAGCCTCCGCATTTTTTGGCGTAGGGGCAGGGGAGCATGGGTGTACCGCCTTTCATAGCTTGTTGTCTGTATTGGTTTCCGAAGGACATTTGCGTGCTTTCCGAAAGAAACGGACGGCAAAAATGCCCGACAGGATCAGGAAAACCGAGCACATAATGATGGTAAAACACACGCTGACAGTCATTTCTTGCTTATACTCGTCTAACGTATAGAAGGGATCAAAGCGGGCATCGGCATGTAGCCCGATTTCCACCACCTCAAGGCGCGCCCCGTCCTCCGCGACGTAGCAGTAGAAGGTAGTGCCGTCATTCAGCGTATTCAACCGTTGATACAACGTATGGGAATCCATCAGATTGTTGATGTGGAGCTTTTTTTCGTCCTCTTTCACCGTAATGATGTACTGGGATCCTCCGCCGTCGGAATCGTCCAGCTCGCGAAGGGAAACAAAGGTGTAGGTCTTGTAGGTGTAGTCTTCATAGGAGGGGCGGAGCAGATGGATATCTTGAATGGTCTGAAAAAGAACCAGGATCGGAAGCAACGCGAATGCTACGAGAAACCAAGCGATGATCAGATATTGCATTTTCAGAGGAACATTGTTTTCTTGTTTTGCTTTCATACGAATTCCACCACCCTCGCATCCGTACACCCAACCACAATCTGGGGAATCCGTCCCGCGTAAACCCCCTCATAATTAAAGTGCAGATGCCCCGTCAGAATCGCCTTGACGGTGGGCTGATTGGCGATATACTCCATCATCTCCAGCGTGACCTCGTCGGCCAACTGCTGCATATAGCGGTCTTCGGGATAGCACCGCATCATCTCCTCGGGCACCCCCGCCAGATAGGCGCAGGGACACCGCCTCATCATGATCTCGTACAGGGCGGGCTCGTAGAGGGGCGTGTGCATCATCAGCACCATGGGCAGCCCCTTGGCTACCTCGCCCTTGAGGAACTCGAACTGCTCGGGTTCAAAGAGGTAGTAGCCGTTGTCCAGAGCGACGAAATTGACTCCGTTTATGACACGGCTTCCTATGCGGATGTTGTTTCCAAAGCAGGCCTGCACAGCGGGCAGACTCTGGTTGCGGTAGGCCGCGTCCTCCTTGGCCTCCCCTACGTAGAGGGAGAACTCGTGGTTGCCCGTGGCCATGAACAGGTCGTGGGTATCGGTGAAGGCCTTGACCGCCTCCAGATTGGCCAGGGATACGTAGTCTATGAGATCCCCCGTGTGCAGAATGGGCGCGTTCAGCTCCTTGGAGAGTGCCCCCAGCTCGGCCAGAGTTGCCTCGGCATGGGGGAAGGAGGGAAGCCGCCACGCCACGAGGTCTACCTTTCGCTGGCCGTCCCGCAGATCGGCGTAGGTCAGGTGGGTGTCGGAGGCGTGGATGGCGGTGAAGGGAGCGGTAGCGCCGACGGGGAGGGTGAGGTGGGTGATGTTGAGGGGCATGGCGGTTCTCCTTTCCGACTTGAAAATCAATCAGCTTCTGTTTTGTGTTTGTCCAACTTCGTTTTTATCTTTGCAACAATCGCAACAACGGCAGAAATGACATATAGAATTGCCCCAACTGCCACCACCGCAAGGAAAAGCAAAAGCTCAAAGGGAAGCCTCGAAAGAAGCTCCCTCGGAAGTAACAAGCCAATCATGAGCGCAATACCGCAGAGAGCCAGAACGATAACGGCGATGATGAACTCCTTCAAGACTTCTTTTGCGGCGTTTTTCCAAGTATATTTTTGCTGTTTCATTTCTCTTCTCTTATGATGCACACGACATTTTCTACATGGCCGGTGCGGGGGAACAGATCCACGGGCTGCACCTCCCCGATCTCATACCCGTACTCCCGGAACCACGCGCAATCCCGTCCCAGGGTCTCGGGCTCGCAGGAGATGTACACCACCCGCCGAATCCCCCGCGCCGCGATCTCTTCGATCAACTCTCGCGTGGTACCCTTTCTCGGCGGGTCGATCACCACTAAATCGGGTGAGGGCGCACCGCCTGCCTCGGCGGCGGACAGGAATTTATGAGCATCCGACGCGTCCCCGCAGAAGAACCGTGCGCGGTCGGCACCCAGCCCGTTGAGAGCGGCGTTGACCTTGGCGCACTCCACCGCCTCGGGGACGATCTCAATACCCGTCACGTCGGCCACGCGGTCAGCCATGGAGAGTCCGATGCTCCCCGCGCCGCAGTAGAGGTCAAGGAGATGCTCGGTACCCGTCAGACCCGCCATGTCGGCGGCGGTGTTGTACAGAAGCTCGGCGGCGTCGTGGTTGACTTGGTAGAAAGATCCTGCAGACAGGCGAAGCTTCTTGCCGCAGAGGATATCCTCCAGATAGTCCTTGCCCCACAGGGTCACGAACTTGTCTCCAAGCACCACGTTGGTGTTCTCGCGGTTGATATTCAAAAGAATCCCGCACAGCTTTGGGAACCGACCCACCAGCTCGTGCACCAGTCCCTCGGCGGCCTGCTTGGGGAGCCTTTCATCGTTGATGACCAGCGTCAGCAAAGTCGTCCCGTCGGCGGCAGAGCGGAGATAGATGTGGCGGAGGGTGCCTTTTCCGCACCCAACTCCGTTGGGTGGCTCGTCATAGGCCGTCACGCGGTACTTGTCGCAGAGCTTGCAGACCGCACGAACCAGCTCACCGAAGGCATCGGGCTGAAGAGCGCAGTCAAAGCAGGGAATGACCTTGTGGGTCTTGGCGGCGTAAAAGCCCGCCTCCATGCCGTTCTTGCCCTGGCGCACGGGGTACATCCCCTTGTTGCGGTAGCCCTTCGTTACATGTTCGCCGTCCCGCTTTACGGTCAGAACGGGGCGAATGACCACGTCGGACAGCCCCGCTTGACGGAAAGCCTTCTCCACGCGACTGTGCTTGGAGATCAACTCGTCCTCATACTTGAGGTGGCGGTACACGCAACCGCCGCAGGCCTCGGGAGCAGGACAAAACGCCTCCTCCGCCCGCATGGGGGAGGGGGTGACGATCTCGGTGAGCTTGCCCACGCAGAAGGACTTGGTGCGCTTGATGATCTGCGCCCGCGCAACGTCCCCCGTGACCGTGCCCTTGATAAATACCACAAGCCCCTCGTCGGGGGTTCCCTCGGGCATCCTGGCTACGCCGCAACCGAGATTATTCAGATCGTGAACCGTAACCGTGACCACCTCGGGCTTATCCACACGGTTGTTTTTCTGTTTAGACATAGAATTCCTTTCCGTCCTCCAGACGCAGGCAACCCAGGCGGCCGCCGCGACCCAGACCGCAGTCCATGAAGATGGTGCCGTTGCCGTAGAAAATGCGGTCGGCGCCGCCGTTGGACTCCGACGTGGGGGTGTGGCCCACGATGATGGTCTTGTTATCAAAATACTTGGCGGTGGGGTCGAGGGACTCCGAGAAGAAATCCTCGGGCTCCAGCCAGTCCAGCTCCACGTCGGGGGTGAAGTCGTAGATGCCCTGATGGAGCAGGAGATAATCCTGACCGTTCACCGTGACCTCCTCGTAGAGGGGCATATCCGACAGGTAGTCCAGAATGCCCTCCTGCATATCCTTGTCCAGGGCGCGGTAGCCCGACAGGGTGGGCTCACCGCCGTCCTGTACCCAGGCGGTCATGTCGGCGATGAAATCGGCGTCGGGGGTCTGTCCCGACTGCATTTTTTCGTAGCCGTTCAGCATCTTGACAGCGGTGAAATCGTGCTCACCTGCGATGGGGTAGACGTTGAGGCGGTAGCTCATATCCTCAATGAGCGCCATGGCGTCGGGGCCGTAGTCCACGATGTCGCCCAGGACGTACAGCACGTCTCTGTCGGCGTTGAATTTGATGGTCTGGAGCAGGGTTTTGTATTCTTCGAGGTGTCCGTGAAGGTTGGCAACAACGTAGGTCATATCTGAATCCTTTCTGCGCGGGGCGCTGGGAAATATTTTTTGTATATATATTATTATACTATATCCTGTCGGAAATGTCAAGTAAAAGGTGAAAAGTGGAGGAGGGGTGAAAATTGGGGGGAGGGCAAATAACCATACCCGTCCTCTTCTGTACTTTTCTTTCACTGGTGGAAGAAAAGTACAGAAGAAAAAGAGTCATGATGTTGTCAGTCAAACGCTTGACAACCGCCCGAAAATGTGGTATCATATAATGTGGAGTAGTTTTACTCCCCAAACCCAAATCGCAACCCCAAGAAAAGGAATTTACAGTATGGTCATGTGTGCAAGATGCCACAAGCGCATCGCTGTGGTATTCATTACAAAAATGGAAAACGGACAGAGAACCTCCGAGGGCCTGTGCATGCGCTGCGCCAAGGAAGTCGGCCTGCCCGTCAATAATATGCTGGACGGCATTGCCGGACAGATGGGGATCACCCCCGACCAGATCGCCTCCATGGAGGACTCCATGAACGAAATGATGGCCGCGCCCTCGGAATCCGACGGCGTGGAGGATGGCGGTGCTCCCGCCATTGATATGCCCAGCCTATTCGGTGAGGACGGTACTGAGGGCGAGAGTGGAGGCGGAAGCAGCCTCGGCCAAAGTCTGGCCGCCCTGTTCGGCGAAATGAAGAAGAACGGGGAGAATACCCCCGCCCCCCGCGACCCCCGAAACGGTAAGCGCGGCGGACAAGGCAAGCAGCCTCACGGCCCTGCCAATGGCAGAGAAGGGAAGCAGCTCAAGTACCTCACCACCTATTGCAAGAGCCTCACCGAGGCCGCTCGCGCAGGCAAACTGGATCGCATCGTAGGGCGTGAGCGGGAGTTGGCCAGAGTGACCCAGATCCTCTGCCGCCGTCAGAAAAACAACCCCTGCCTCATCGGTGAACCCGGCGTGGGTAAGACCGCCATTGCTGAAGCTCTGGCCATCCGCGTGGCCAAGGGAGACGTGCCCTACAAGCTGAAAAACAAGGAGATCTACCTGGTTGACCTCACCGCCCTGGTGGCAGGTACCCAGTCCCGCGGCCAGTCCGAGTCCCGTATTCTGGGGCTTCTCTCGGAGGTGCAGTCCGAGGGTAACATCATCCTTGTCATCGACGAGGTACACAACATCGTGGGCACGGGCGAGGCCGAGGGCTCGGTCAACGCCGCCAATATCTTAAAACCTGCCCTCTCCCGCGGAGAAGTGCAGATCATCGGTGCCACCACCCTGACCGAGTACCGCAAGTACATCGAGAAGGACACCGCCCTGGAGCGCCGCTTCCAGCCCGTCATGGTGGAGGAACCCTCCATTGCCGAGTCGGTGGAAATGCTCAAGGGAATCAAGCACTACTACGAGCAATTCCACAACATTCAGATCCCCGAGGGCGTGCTGGTGAAGGCCGTCACCATGTCCGAGCGCTACATCACCGACCGCTACCTCCCCGATAAGGCCATCGATCTTCTCGATGAGGCCGCCTCTCACCTCTCCCTCTCCAGCGGTGCGCTCAACGAAACTTTTGAAATCCGTGATCGCTTGCTGGATATCAAGACCCGCCGCGAAGCCCTGGAGACCCAGGAGACCCCCGACGGGGATGAAAAAGCCATGCAGAGAAAGTACGAGGAACTGGCAGGCATCAAGGCCGAGGAGCTCAAGCTCTCCGCCCGCCTGTCCGAGCTGGAGCCGAACTGCGCCGCCATCACCCTGACCGCCGCTGAACTGGCCGAGGTCATCGAGGTCTGGACGGGCATCCCCGCCACCACCGTCACCGAGAACGAGTTCGAGCAGGTGGATCAGCTGGAGGCCCGTCTGAAGAAGCATATCGTAGGCCAGGACAAGGCCGTTTCCGCCGTGGCCAGAGCCGTCAAGCGCAACCGCGCGGGCGTCTCTGCCAAGCGCAAGCCCGTTTCCTTCATCTTCGCGGGGCCCACGGGCGTGGGTAAGACCGAGCTGGTCAAGAAGTCGGATCGTAGCCATGTCGTTCTGTGAGCCAAGGA
>JAZRIF010000065.1:0-4442 GCA_045645165.1 Eubacteriales bacterium | reverse complement strand
CCCTTCGTGTAGTCGGGCATCTTCCTGTCCTTAAATGGAATCCTTCCGATTCGGGTCATGTTCTTTACCTCTCTTCTTGTTTTTTATTAGGTTTTGCAGAGCAGGGGTTTCACCCCTGCACCCCACCGGAAACCCTTTTGAAAAAGGGTTTCTGGACTTCCTAAAACTTTAAAAAGGCTGTTAAACCATATTTTATTAAAAGTTTTGAGGATTCCAAAGGGACTTTTTCAAAAGTCCCTTTGGTGGGGGTTGAGGGGGCAAAGCCCCCTCGATAAACCCCAATTTGAAATCCCATCAGAAAGGAGCCATCATTATGAGTCTGCATACAACGACCGACGCCGAGATTGTTGACCTCTACTGGCGGCGGAACGAGCTGGCCATACAGCGGACGGCTGAGCACTACGGTGCCTTGTGCCTGCGGGTAGCCATGAATATCCTGGGCAACGCCGCCGACGCCGAGGAATGCGTCAACGATACCTACCTGAAGGCTTGGAAATCCATCCCGCCCGCGCGGCCGACGGTGCTATCGGCTTTTTTGACCAAGATCACCCGCAACCTGGCCTTGGATCGCTACCGCGCGAGTCGGCGGCAGAAGCGGAACGGAGAGTTCACGATCATGCTATCCGAGCTGGGGGACTGCATTCCCGCTCCCGAGGAGACCGACTCCGCCGCCCTTCTGGGGGACATCAAGGCGTTCCTGTATAGCCTGGATCAGCTGGATCGCAACCTGTTCGTGGGGCGCTACTTCCACGCTTACGAGGTGGGCAAGCTGGCAAACGGCTACGGCATGACCCGAAACGCCGTGTCCCTGCGGCTGTATAAGACGAGAGAAAAGCTTCGCGCGTACCTGCAAGAAAGGGGGTATCACGTATGACCAACCGAGACGGATTTTCCGCATTTGCATTGTTATCGAACCTGGACGACGGCATGATCGCCGCGGCCACTCTGCCCGAGGACGGCGGGATCGTCACAGACAAATCCTTGCGCAAGGATCGGGAGCCCGGCCCCTTCGCTCGTTTCCTGGACAGTAACTGGGCGGCGGCCATCGTTTCGGTGACCGTGGCGCTGGCAGTGCTCATGGGCATCGTGGCGGCGGGACGAATGGCGCCCAAGTCTTCGGGGGACGGCCCGAATCCCGGCCCGGGTGTCGCCGCCGGTACCAACCAGAACGTGCTGGAGGGTGTACCGGGGCAGTCCGACGGACTCCGCGAGGATGGAAGCGGCGCTCTCATGGCGCCGGAGGAGTGCCCCGAGCAGGAGGCGCCCGTCGAGACATTGCCTGTATTCGATGATCCCGCAGAACGGTTTCCTGTCAACAGCATTGTGACAGGCCCGATTACCGTGACGGTGGGAAGTCACACTTTTACTCCCTTGGGAATGGTGACCTCGTGGGTTGAGAGAACCGACTATGGTGGAACGATTACCACCGATAAAGGGATACCCGCTCTGGATCGTCTGGAAGAAGTGCGCAATGAGTTGACACAGGTGGTATCCCACAGCGGCGGTGCCATGCTCGTAGCCATACCCGAGGATACCATCATCACCGAAATTATGGCCTACGACGAAGCCATGGAACGCGTCGTTCGAGACAAACGTGCGGCCATCACCCCCGAACTGCCTGTGGGCGAGTATCTGGTGGAGGTGGGCATCCGCCGTATGCGTGCAGACGGTACGGGTGAGGACATGGAGTATTTGTTCCTCTTGACCGTGGAGGAGAATACGGCGGAGGAAATCCTCTATATAACCGCAGGGAAGGAATCCTTTATGGTCACGGGTTATCCTCTTTACAAAAGCTACTATGACAGCGAATCGGGAGAGCAGGTGAACGTGGAGATGCCCGGCGCGACGGCCAATCTGGAGGCATTACACGACGAGCTTCCCTTGGTGACCTTGATTCAGGAGAGATCCTTCGATCTGATACCCGTGAGCCAAGCATGGGAATTTGTTTCGCTGGATCTGTATGATGATCGGTATGAGCTTTTGGAGACTTTTACCGACGAAGCCTACCGCACCGAAATTCCTCGTCTTGACCTGCAGGTCTACTCCGTCGTGGCTACGTATATGTGCAGGGACGGAGACATTGAGATGGTGGCGGAATTCCCCTTCCGCTTGGCGATCCACGAAAAAGAGGTGGAGACCACGCAGGAACCGAATTTGGAAAGCGAGCCCGAAACCGAATGGGTTGCGGGAGAAACCGAATTTGCCGAGTGAGAGGCGGTGTACGGTACTCTGACCGTCGAATAAGCATACAAAAAGCCGCAACTTTCAAAAAAGTTGCGGCTTTTTCACACTTTCGGAAAGATTTGGCTACATTTGTTCGTCATAATAAGTGAAAGGACTTTCAAAACCATGGAAGGGAGGATGCGCATGAGTCGTATGTTGACCGATGAAGAGATCATCGCGCTGTACTTTGCCCGTGACGAGCAGGCCATTGCCGAGACCGAACGCCGCTACGGCGGGATGTGTATGCGGACGGCGCTACGGATGCTGGGCTATCGCTCTGATGCCGAGGAGTGCGTCAGTGATACCTATCTGAAAACCTGGAACTCCATCCCACCAAAGCGGCCGCGGGTGCTGGGGGCGTTCCTCTGCCGCATTGTCCGTAACCTGGCCATCGACCGCATCCGCGCCCGTGAACGGCGGGGATGGGGGCAGGACATCACCGTAGCCCTGGAGGAGCTGGAGGAGTGCATCCCCATGCCCGACGAGGACGCCGACAAGCTCCCATCCCTGCTCAATGATTTCCTGGGCGGATTGGACGAGACCGACTGCGCCCTGTTCATGGGACGGTACTGGCACGGCTATCCCGTTAAGGAGCTGGCGCGAGGTTATGGGATGACTGCTAACGCCGTGTCTATCCGCCTGTACAAAACACGGGAAAAGCTACGAATATACCTGAATGAAAGGGGGTATCGCCTGTGAAAGGCATCAACGCATTTTCGGCCATGAGCGGTGTGGATGACCGCTTTGTGATGGCCTCTCTATTGCCCGCCGATATCCAAGAAGGTGCGGGCGCATTTACAAAATTACCAAAACAAGAAAGAGACAACTGGTTTACCCGTATGACCTCCAGCGGTTGGTTTGCCGCCGCTATCTCTTTGGTGGTGGCCTTCGGTGTGCTGGCCGGTATCGTGGCGGCGGGACGGATGGCGCCACAAAACCCGAGCCATGGCCCCGGCCCCAGCTCCGGCTTCCCCGCCGGTACTCTTCAGAATATGCCCGAGAGTGAGCACGATGAATCCGATGAATCCCGCGAAGAAGGAAGCGATATACCCTTCGAGACCTCGCCTGTATACGATCATCCCGTCGAGCCGCAAACGGGTTCTGTGGCTGTGATGTCCGATGGCTTTACGGTCTACCCCAAGGGTTACTGTGTGCGGGCGTGGGGGCAGCAGTTGGAGGGAAACGGTGAGCTGACAGGCTTTGATGCCGATGGCATAGGCGCGGTGAATCAGTTGGTAGACATCTATGACGAGCTTCCGAAAATGGTTACAACTGGGTATAACTATTCCCTGACTCTGGCAGACAATATGACCCTTACGCGTACCCGCGTGTTTTACATTGGTGAGGAATGGATCGACCATAGCGATGCTTCTATTAAATGCGAGTATGTGGAGGTTGCAGTGCCCACCGATCCTGCATTGGCTAGAGATGTGTTGCTATACCTCGAAGAAGGTGACTATGTGATCGTATTGGAAATCTATTACAATAAGATTTACTCTGCTGACGAGTATGTCGTGGGAAGAGATGAGTACGCATTCCGATTGACAGTGGAGGCCCCCGTAGATATTCCCGATGCGCCCCGCATGACCTTGACGAGCGACTCAACTGGAGATTCTCTGGACTTCGGCGACCAAAGATGGTACGCACAGGGCTATATGGGCTGGAACGAGAAGTGGAACGGTAACGCTTTGGAAAGAAATTACAGCCTAGGCGCCATGGAGCAACTTGGGAACTTGGTGCCATGGGGGATGCTGGATGGACTACGCCTGGAGCATACTGTCAATATGTCCCTAGATTTTACCTTGCACGATTCGGCGGATAGCTTGCTCCACGTGTTCGTGTACAGTTGGAGTCAAGACGAATGGTACACCGACGGATCCGATCTATCCGTCTTAGCTGCCCTGCCAGCAGACACCTATATCGTCATTTTGCAAATACAAACTCTTGGGGATTTTATCACCGAAGCTGACACCTATGAGAGAACCTGCTACGAATATCCCTTCATTCTGGAAGTCTATAACCCCTAATCAAACAACCCCCCCCCTCATCCGAGGGGCGGGGTTCGTGCAGGAAAGGCTTCAAATTTGGGTTTATCGTGCAGGGGCTCTGCCCCTGCACCCCGCTTAAGGAACTTTTGAAAAAGTTCCTTAAGAATCCTCAAAACTTTCAAAAAGGGTTATTTATCAATATTTTTTGAAAGTTCTTGAAGGGGGTCTGGG
>JAZRIF010000064.1:0-4131 GCA_045645165.1 Eubacteriales bacterium | reverse complement strand
GTACGCCACTCCTTACATGTGCAAGGGTATCACCCCCGAGACCGCCAAGGACGAGTCCAAGATCTCCCAGGCCATCGCCAAGATGCTGGAGGAGGATATGACTCTCCGCTACGAGAACAACCCCGAGACCAAGCAGATGTGCATCTACGGTATCGGTGACATGCACCTGGCCGTTCTGTGCGCTAAGCTGAAGTCCCGCTTCGGTACCTCCGTCAAGCTCGACGAGCCCAAGATCCCCTACCGCGAGAAGATCACCAAGCCCTGCGACGTGGAAGGTAAGCACAAGAAGCAGAACGGCGGTTCCGGTCAGTACGGTCACGTCAAGATCCGCTTCGCTCCCGGCGAGGACGAGGGTCTGACCTTCGTGGATGCCACCGTGGGTGGTTCCGTGCCTAAGAACTTCATTCCTCACGTCCAGAAGGGTCTGGAGGACGCCATGGTCAAGGGCGCCGCAGGTTATCCTCTGGTTCAGCTGAAGGCCGAGCTCTACGACGGTAGCTACCACGCCGTCGACTCCGACGAAATGTCCTTCAAGACCGCTGCTAACCTGGCCTACAAGAAGTGCCTGGAGCTGTCCGCTCCCGTACTCCTTGAGCCTGTGGGCGACCTGGCTGTCACCGTGCCCGACGCTCTCGTGGGCGACGTCATGGGCGACCTGAACAAGCGCCGCGGCAGCGTCATGGGTATGCACCCCTACGAGGGTAAGGTTGGTTACACCACCATTCAGGCCGCCGCTCCCAAGTCCGAGCTGGCTGACTACCCCATCTCTCTCCGCGCTATGTCTCAGGGCCGCGGCTGGTTCGACTTCGAGGTCACCGGCTACGACGTGGTGCCCAAGAACGTGCAGGATAAGATCATTGCCGCACAGCAGTAATTGAATCCATATAACAGAAAGGAGCTTCGGCTCCTTTTTGTTTTGCCTATGGATGGTATGAACAAAACGGCTCGTAGGAAATCTGTCAAAACGCATAGCCGAACCGTATTGACACACACGCCGATATTTGCTATAATAAAAACGGTACTATAACCCAATCGCACACTCGCGGAAAAATTTTAGGTGTAAGGAGAGATGAAATGATTTTGACAAATGCAAAAAGAAATCTGATGATGCTTTTCGTTTGTGTCCTATGCCTGTTATTTGTGCTGACCTCATGCTTCTATTATCCCGACGTCAACGATGAATATGATGAGACCTTTTATGACACCTATTTCGTCGAGGATTACAACCTGCGTCATTTGGATGTGAATGATTGGGGTGGTTCAATAAGAGTACATTCCGAGTCGGAGCACAATTTTTATTGGGATACGCTTCGCGTGGCTACGATTCCCCAAACAAGTGCGGAGCTGTTCGTAGTCGGTAACCGAATGGTACACTATGTCACAGGAGGCCGTGCCACCGAGGCACTCTTTATTTATCAAAGCAAAGACGCGCCCATCCCACGAAAAGAATGGACGATTGCCGAGATCAAAATTTACCCAGGCTCTTTGAGTTGTATAGTCAACACGCAAACCTCCGCCTATAAGACACGCTACCGTGATCGGGTGGATAATGCCGAGATCCAGTATTCATGGCAAAAGGAAGGGGCTGATCCCGCTTTGTCCGAGGAGCTTCAAAAATCCCTGCGGGCTGAGCCCATCAAAAAAACCGAAGAAACATGCAAGGAAGCCGAATATCAAACGAATGAGAACAAGTCTCAAGGCTATATCCTTGTCATCACGTTTCAGGAAAATCCCCATTTAGCTTGGTTTGCACCAGTCTATGTGGCTGAGGACGGCTATTACCTCGGACGGGTTTGCCATGACCGGGGTGATCATAACTCTCAAGAGGTAGAGAGCTTTTACGCCTTGGGAGAATCTTGGAATCTGATTTTAGAAGAGATGATCCACGGCATGGAACAATTTGAAACGGGTAAATAAAGCTCGCCCGGATCGGTATGGGATTGCACAGAAGGACAAGCGGTCGTATCCCATAAAAGAGCAGGATCGAGAAAGCCATTTCGGAGAAGCTCCATAAAGAAATATTTTTACCCCCGCGCGAATCGACAAACTTTGCGCAGGGGATTTCACGTTACATTTTGAATATTTTTGACAAATTTTGAATAAAATGAAAATTATGTGTTGACAAACCGAATTTTCTGTGTTATAATACCCGTATCCTCAATATTCCAATATTGGGAAATACTTTTTAGGAGGACAACATGTCTCTCGTTTTAGCTTCCGATGAGAAGATCATCCGCGAGTACGAGTACGCTTCCTTAGGTTCCGTCGGTGTCGGTAAGTCGTCTGAAACTTACAAGAAACTGATCATCACCAACAAGCGTGTCGTTCACCAAGAGCACGCAACCGGTGTGGGTATGGAGCGCTACAGCGCTACCGAAATGCCCATCGAAAAGGCCAAGTACGTAGATACCTACTATGGTATGAAGTCGTACACCATTCTTTTGGTGCTGGGCATTCTCTTTGCGCTTGCCGGTTTGTTTTCTTTGTTCCTCGGCGAAGATTTTTTGGTGCTCACGATTTTTGCTCTGATTCTGGCTGTTGTATTCATTCTCATTTACATTTTCAAGAAGGATTACGTTGTGATCTTTACGATCAAGACAGACGGATTCATCAATTCGGTTGTGCACGCTTCCTCCCGCGCCGGTAACTCCCTGACCAGCGGTCTGCGCCAAGGTCTGAGAGCGGCTGATTCTGCCCTGACCATCAACGTCAAGGTTCGCGTACATAAGGACGAGGCTAAGGCTCTGGCTGAGGAGCTGGGTATGGCTATCCTGGAGGCTTCCCGTATGGATACCTTCGTTTCTGCCCCCGATGCCACCGTCGAGGAGTTCAAGAATTATTAATTTCTTTGCCTTCAAACAAAAAGTCCGCACAGATTTTCTGTGCGGACTTTTTGTTTGGATTTTTTTTGAAGCCCTCCATACTGCGACAATGTTTGCGCGAGGGATGTGGTATACTGGGGGCAGAAAATAAGGAGAGACAAATTGCAGGGCATCTCTGAAACACCCTCGGTAAACCCAAATGTATCTCTCGGAAAGGACAACCCACTATGCCCCCAAAAGCCGACATTCCCCCCTCCCCCCGTGCCCAATTCCTCTGTGACACGGCGGGGAGCATACTCTCCATCCACATCCGCGGGGAGATCGACCACCACACCGCGGCGGGTATCCGTCAAGGTATCGACGCGACTCTATTTGAAAAACGCCCCCAAAAGCTCATTCTTGACCTGTCCGCTGTCAGCTTCATGGACTCCTCGGGGCTGGGTCTCATCATGGGGCGCTACTCGGTCATGAAGGAGCTGGGCGGGGAGATGACGGTATGGAATCCTTCGCGGGAGACACGCTCCATCCTCACTCTCGCCGGCATGGAGCGGTTGGTAAAGATTGAGTACCCGCCGGACAGCCGCCCCGCAGAGCCTGCCCGAACAGCAGATACCCACCGATGTTCCGACGCCCCGCGGACAAGTCCCCGTAAACGAAAAAAGCCTGCCGCGGCAACCGCCTTGGCGGGTAGAAAGGAGAAGGAAGCATGAGCCGCACAAGCAGAACCGGGCAGTTTTCCGGAGAAATTCTCAATAAAATACAGATCAAGCTCCCCGCCCTGTCGGTCAACGAGTCCATGGCGCGGGCGGCGGTGGCGGCCTTTATCTCCCAGCTTGATCCCGGTGTTACCGAAATCGCGGACATCAAGTGCGCCGTCTCCGAAGCCGTGACCAACGCCATCGTCCACGGCTATAGAAACTTTGAAGAAACGGGAAGCATCGTCATTACGGTCAGCATTCTGGCAGGGCGTGTCGTTAAGATCGAGATCAAGGATAAGGGCTGCGGCATTCCCGACGTGGGACAGGCCCGTATGCCCCTCTACACCACCGATGCCGCCGGCGAGCGGAGCGGTATGGGCTTTACCGTCATGGAAAGCTTCACCGACGCCCTGAAGGTCACCTCCAAGGTGGGGAAGGGAACGACGGTAACCATGTGGAAGAAGCTGAGCGAAAGAGGACGGATTTAGTACATAGGAGTTCAAATTGGAGTTTATCGGCCAGGGGCTCTGCCCCTGGACCCCGCTTAAGGAACTTTTGAAAAAGTTCCTTAAGAATCCTCAAAACTTTCAAAAAACATTATCAAATAATTG
>JAZRIF010000063.1:0-4411 GCA_045645165.1 Eubacteriales bacterium | reverse complement strand
CTGGACAACTTCCGCGGCGGCGGCTTCTCCAGCCACTTCACCACCCGTACCGAAATGCCCTGCACCATGATCCGTCTCAATCTCGTCAAGGGTCTCGGCCCTGTCCTCCAGATCGCTGAGGGTTGGACGGTCAGACTCCCCGACGAGGTCTCCGATAAGCTCATGGAGCGCACCAACCCCACCTGGCCCTGCACCTGGTTCGCCCCTCGCTGCGACGGCAAGGAAGGAAGCCCCTTCAAGACCGCCTACGAGGTCATGATGAACTGGGGCGCCAACCACGGCGCCATCTCCTACGGCCACATCGGCGCCGACCTCATCACCATGTGCTCCATGCTCCGCATCCCCGTGTGCATGCACAACGTCCCCGAGGAGGACATCTACCGTCCCGCCTGCTGGAACGCCTTCGGCATGGACAAGGAGGGTCAGGACTACCGTGCTTGCGCCACCTATGGGCCTTTGTACGGGAAGTGAGGAGTAAAAAAATTAAAAAATTATTTGAAGCATGACCCAGCGGCGAGAGCGTGATCGGTTATATTGAACGATTTGCTTTCTGTCGAAACGTATATCATTTCTTGCCGTTCTTATAAGGAGCCGCTCCCCCGCCCGAAAGGGTGGGGGAGTTTTCATGAAAATCATACGGAAGTAGCGAGCAGAACACATACACGCGAAGCGGATGAATCACAAAGAAACTGACGGGACTCGTTCAGTGAATATGGATCTGTAAATCAACCTCCGCGCCGACGGAAAAAATGCGAAGGATCGCCAAGCGGCTCAGCGGCGACCTCGCATCCGTCATTCTTTTCATTTTCTTAATCTGGGGTTTCCCTTTGGAATTTTCTATGTTGGGATGTGCAATGCCTGGCCATGGATTTTTTTAGGGGTCAATTTGTTCTGTAAAAGAACCAATATACGAGAAGGTAGGAAAAAGGACAAAATTCGTGCGTAAACTATGGACAAATAGGGATTTATATGGTATAATGATCAAACAGGCATATCCGCGACGGGATGACGGGATACGGAGGAACCGCTATGAATATGGTTTTCTATGAGATCGAGCACGGACTCGGTACGAATCATTTTCTGTTTGAACGCAATACCGATCATTCTTTTCCCTTACATATGCACCGTTGCTACGAAATGGTGCTCATGTTGAACGGGGAAATGAAGATGCAGATCGACGGTGAAGAATATTGTTTGAATGCGGGCGATCTGGTTCTGGTGAAGCCGAATCGGATCCACAGCTACGAAACGGAAGCAGGGAAGGGCGGCACCTGCCTTCTTTGCGTATTTTCGGGAGATCTAATTGCCGCTATTTCCGATTCTCTGATCAAATACCGCTTACATTCGCCGGTTCTGCACGGCGTAGAGCCTTTGTATCGGGATATGTTCCTGCATATGCAGGATCACAGCGATATTGCTTCTGTCAAAGGGTTCCTGTATCTGCTGTGCGGGCTGTTCTACCGTCGGTTGGATAGCCAGGAGGTAGATACCTTTGCGGGAGATACCGTGCTTTTACACAATGTCTTCCAGTACATCGAGATGAACGTGGACAAGCCCTGCACGCTGCACCAGCTTGCCAAGGAACTCAAATACAATGAGGCTTATCTATCCAGAATGTTTTTGAAGACCGTGGGAATATCCTATTCGGAATACGTGCGGAATATCAAAATGAACTACGCCTGTTACCTGCTCCGCAATACGGGAGATAGTGTATTCAGCATCACCATGAAATGCGGATATGCGACCCAGAGCAGCTTTTGCCGTTGCTTTAAGCAGCTGGTCGGCATGAGCCCCATCGAATACAGAGCGGCGAACGGGGGAGCAGGGAAGTGACGTGAGAGCAGTTTGTCAGGGGACTTGCAATTCACAATTCGTAATTTGTAATTGCGGAAGCCTTTTCCTATGGCGATAGCCAATTTGCCAATTTTATCATTGCGAATTATCCCCAAAAACGCATATTCGCGATGCAAAAAACGGATACTCTCGGCCGTTGCGGCGAGGGTATCCGTTTTCTTTGCGGTGGTTACTGATTTTTGGCTTCGACAGGATTTTGGACTGTTTTCCGATAGCGGTACAGGCCGATAATGGCCGAGGTGATGGCCACCAGCTCGTTGATGATGCCGCCGATGGAGGGGATGAACAGGTTATAGACCAGGATCAGGGAGGAGGTGAGCAGAATGCTCTTGCGCAGATTCTGGGGGTTGAAGTAGCCCATGGCCAGCGTGTTCAGAGCCAGACCCACCACGAAGACGAGACTGTGGTAGCCCTCCCACAAAAACACGCTCATGACCGACATAATGGCGGCCAGCAGGATGGGAAGAGCGACGTGCAGAATGCGGTTCTTTTTATGGAAGCAGTACAGAACGTTTCGCAGGATGCTCACAAGGTTGAGCCACAGGGCGGTAGTGCCTCCCAGCAGCGCGTAGGCGACGCAGGATATACCCGTTGCGATGGAGAGGGTTATGAAGATCCCGCGGCTGGATTTCATTTGGTATGTAATAAAAGATACGATGACAGCGATAACGCTGATGATTTGTCCGATGATTTCGTGCGGCGCCATAGAATGTCTCCCAACTGATTGAAATGAGTTTTTGAAACGAAATGCGTATATTATAGCACAAACCGTAACGTTTGGCAAGATAAAAATGATGAAAAAGAGAAAAGGTCAAGAAAAGTCAATTGATTGTCATGAAAAGGCAAAAATATACACTTGACTTTTCTCATTGTTTCACTTATAATGGATAATGCAAAAAGAGCGCTTTGTAAAGCGCTCAAAAAAAAACAAGGAGTATTTTATGAAAACGATGAGACGCATCCTCTCTCTGGCCGTTCTCGCAACGCTGCTTCTGAGCTGCTTTGCCGTATTCGGCCTCACCGCTTCCGCTGCTGCCGCACCTGCTATTATCAAAGACGGCCTCGTTGCTTGGTACGACGGTGCCAACAACTCTAACGGCGAGCAGGACTTTGATGCTACTGTCTGGAAGGATCTGTCCGGTAACGGCAACCATCTCCAGATGCGCATCAACGAGACCAACTACTGGACCGACAATGCTTTCCACATCGATGCCGCCTCCTACTATTTCCCCGATGCTGTTCGTGATGTCATCAACGGCGAGACCTACACCATCGAGTTTGTGGCCGGTGAGCTGACCTTCGCCGCTACCAACTGGATCACCCTGATGTGCTCCGACAACGACGAGCTGTCCATCTTCATTCGCGTTCCTAACGGTACGGATACCGAAACCAACTTCGAGTACAAGTACAACGACAAGAACGCTGACCGTCCCAAGATCGATAACGGTGCCGAGACCATCAACAACGCCACCGTTACCATCACCTTCGACCTGTCGGATCCTCTGTACGGCGAGTGCATCGTATACGTTAACGGCGTGGCTATGGGTCAGGGTGTTCCTCAGCACACCAACATTGCCGATACCGTGTCCTTTGGTCACGAGAACCCCCAGCGCGCTTGGAGCGGTGATATCCACGGCTTCCGCTTCTACGACAGAGCTCTGACCTCCGAGGAGGTCATGGCCAACTCCGACGCTGACCAGAGAAAGTATCGCGAGGGCAACTACTATCCTCCTACCCAGGAATACGATGGTTCCGATGAGGACGTCATGGGCGGTCTGACCGGTGAATTCAAGAACACCGTCATTCCCATGATCGAAGAGCTGGATCTGGTTCCCATGGAGGGCTTTTTTGGCACTGCGAGCATCATCGAACCCCAGATGTACAACAAGGAAGAGTGGAACGGTCCCCGCTTCATCCGCACCGAGGAGCTGGACATGGATAATGGGAACCCTCGCGATCCCGGCTTTTACATCAACTACCAGAAGTACTGCCGCAGAACCGGACTGGAGAATCTGAGCGCCGATGAAGTTCAGTACATTGTTGCTAAGGTCAGAAAAGAGGGTACTGTTGGCAACATGACCCTGCATGTTTGCTCCGGCGGCTACAACAGCTTCTTTGAGGTATCTGCGACCGATTCTTACTTCTTCGGCTTTGAGGACACCACCGAGACCCAGTACATGCTCTATGAGCTGAACGGTGCCTACACCGGTAACATCAACAACCTGTATTTCGAGTTCAAGGATATGGAGACCGATGCCATTGTTTACGTTGAGGAGGTCTGCCTCTTCACCGATGCTGAGGCCGCTTTTGCTTACGCCGGTATCGAGGAGGAGACCAAGGCTCCTGTGATCCAGGCTCCCGAGACCGAGGCAACTACTGCTGCTCCCGAGACTGAGGCTGCTACTCAGGGTAACGTTACCGAGCAGACCACTGAGCCTGCCGGTGAGTCCGGTTGTTCCTCCGTTGTCGGCTTTGGTGCAGTTGCCGTTGTGGCTGCTGCCGCTGCTGCTGTCGTTCTGAAGAAGAAAGACTGATAGCCGTTTTTCAAGATAATTTC
>JAZRIF010000062.1:0-1904 GCA_045645165.1 Eubacteriales bacterium | reverse complement strand
TTGATTTTAATTAAATTTTTTGTAAATTTTTTTGGGATTCTTAACCTTTTTTTTAAAAAGGGTTTTTGTTGGGGTGCAGGGGTGAAACCCCTGCTCGTTCTCAATGCGTTTATGCTTTCATGACCGCCAGGCCGCACCAGTCGTTATCGGTCAGGCACTCCACGATCTTGAAACCGTTCTGCTCAAAGCAGGCAATTACGTCATCGCAACGCTCGGCAATGATGCCCGAGGCCAGAAGAACGGCGTCCTTCTTCATGTATCTACCCACGTCGGGGGTCATACGGATGATGATGTCGGCCACGATGTTGGCGCAGACCAGATCGTACTCACCGCCCTCCAGAGAGACCTGCTTAAGCAGATCGGACTGGTCGCAGGTGACGTTTGTAAGGTTGCTGTCCTTGATGTTCTCTCGGGCAACGCGGACAGCGGTGGGATCAATGTCGTAGGCGCGGCAGGTATCTGCCCCCAGACGGGATGCACAGATAGCCAGAATGCCCGTGCCCGTGCCCACATCCAGCATGCGACAACCGGGCTTGGTGTACTTTTCCAAAAGACGGATCACCAGGCGGGTGGTCTCATGGGTGCCCGTGCCGAAGGCCATACCGGGATCCATACGGATCACGATCTCTCCCTCAGTAGGAGTGTAGCGCTCCCAAGCGGGGCAGATCACAATCTTTTCGCCGATCTTGATGGGCTTGTAGTACTGCTTCCAGGAGTTGGCCCAGTCTTCCTCGTTGACGCCAACCAGCTCCACCTCACCGTGGAGGGACAGCTCAGCCATGCGCTGACGGATGTAGGCCAGATCGTCCATGTAGGAGCGGGAGGAGGGAACGAACACCGAAACGGAAGCGATATTCTTGTTGGCGTTCAGGATCTTTTCGTCGATCAGATCCCCGTAGCAGGTCTTCAGATTGGTGTCAATATCGCTGAAGTCCTCAATCATGAGATTGTTGTTGATCATGCTCATGACGGCAACCAGCTCATCCAGCTCGGAGAGCGGAACAGTCACCTTGATCTGCGTCCAGATGCTGTCGTCGCCGTAGTCTTCGCAGACGTAGTCCTCGTCTATCATTTTTTCCAGGTCGGTCATGATTTATTTCTCCTTTTTCTTGAAGCTTTTGGAAAACTTGCTTTTCTTGTTGTAGTTTTTGTCGCCGCAAGCTTCGGCAAACTCTCGCATGGCGTCCTTTTGCTTTTCGGAAAGACCGCGGGGAATCTCCACTACCACGGTGCAAATCAGGTCGCCGCGGCGATTGTTCCGATCGTTGACATAGGGTATACCTTTGCCCCGCAGAGTAAAGACGGTGCCGGGCTGGGTACCCTCGTCAATGGTGTATTTCATCGTGCCCTCCAGGGTGGGGACTTCGATTTCGGCGCCCAGGGTGGCCTCGGCTACCGTCACGGGCACGTCGCAGTAGATGTTGACGCCATCGCGCTCGAAAACGCTGTGGGAGCGAACGGTCACCTCGATGATGAGATCACCCGCAGGACCGCCGTTCTTGCCCTCGCAACCCTGACCCCGCAGGGCGATGCGCTCACCGTTGTCGATACCCGCAGGGATGCTCACGGTCAGCTTGCGGGTCTCCCGCTCCAGTCCCGATCCGCGGCATTTCTGACAGGGGGACTTGATGAACTTACCCGTACCGCGGCACTTCTCGCAGGTGGTCTTGGACTGGAAGGACATACCGCCCATGCGCTGTACCACCACCCGCTGACCCGAGCCCCGACAGTCGGGACAGGTCTCGGCGGAGGTGCCTGTTTCTGCGCCCGATCCGCTACAGGTGGGGCACTTGTGGAGGCGGTTGTAGCTCACGTCCTTTTTGCAGCCGAAGGCGGCCTCCTCAAAGGTCAGGGTGACCCGCGCCATGACAAGTCGGATCGTAGCCATGTCGTTCTGTGAGCCA
>JAZRIF010000061.1:0-11909 GCA_045645165.1 Eubacteriales bacterium | reverse complement strand
GCTTCCTTGAAGCCGGGGCAGGGCTCGGCGGTGGGGTTGTCGTGGAGGGTGACGGTATCGCCCACCTGCGTGTCGCTGACCGACTTGATGGAGGCGGTGAGATAACCGACCTCGCCTGCGCGGAGGCAGTCGGTGCTCTTGAGGCCAAAGGGCTCCAGGGTGCCCACGTCCACCACGTCGAAGGTGGCGCCCGTGCTCATGAGGCGGATCTTGTCTCCTGCGCGGAGGGTACCGTCAAACACGCGGATATTGACCACGACACCGAGGTAACTGTCGTAGTAGGAGTCGAAAATGAGCGCCTTGAGGGGGGCATCCTCGTCGCCCGTGGGGGCGGGGATGTCGCGGACGATGGCCTCCATGACGTCGGGAATGTTGAGACCCGTCTTGGCCGACACGGCGGGACAGCCCTCGGCGGGGATGCCGATGATGTCCTCAATGTCCTCGCGGCAACGGTCGATCTGAGCCGAGGGGAGGTCGATCTTATTGATGACGGGAACGATCTCCAGGCCTGCGTCCACGGCGAGGTAGGCGTTGGCCAGGGTCTGGGCCTCGATGCCCTGGGTGGCGTCCACGATGAGGAGGGCGCCGTCGCAGGCGTTGAGGGAGCGGGAGACCTCGTAGTTGAAGTCCACGTGGCCGGGGGTGTCGATGAGGTTGAATTCGTAGGTGTCTCCGTCGGGGGCGACGTAGTTGAGCTTGACGGCGCGGGCCTTGATGGTGATGCCGCGCTCCTTTTCCAGATCCATGTTATCCAGCACGCGGTTCTCCATCTCGCGGGCGGAGAGGGTCTGGGTCTGCTCCAGAAGTCTGTCGGCCAAGGTGGACTTACCGTGGTCAATGTGGGCAATGATGGAGAAATTGCGGATGTGCTTCATGCGGTTGTTCTGTGCCATAGGGTTCCTTTCGTGGGAGAACGGCAGGGCCCTGCCCTGCACCCGCCCAAGAACCTTTTTGAAAAAAGGTTCTTGGGGATCTCCAAAAACTTTCAAATATCAAATATAATCATATATACGCGGTGGGCGCACAATGCTCCGAGTATGATTATACTACATTTTCGGGAATTCGTAAAGGGGGTTATGAAAAAAATCCGGGAAAGTGAGAGACTTTTTTCCAAATTAACGAAGCAATTTCGGAATTGCGGAACAACTTTGCCAAAAGCCCTTGACTTTTTTCAAAAAAGGCGTATAATGAATTCAGTGAATGTGCACTTTGTACATTCGAAACGAACATTGAAACACGGAGGAATCAACGTGAAACGAATCCTGTCTTTGTGTCTGGCCGGTATCCTTTTGGCCGGTATCGGGCTTACAGCCACCGCATGCGGCGAGCAAACGGCAACCTGTTATGTCTGCGATGAAGAGCATAATCAAAGCGAAATGGAGAGCGGCATTCTGATTGGCGAGGTCATCTACGTCTGTAAAGATTGTATGGCTGATTTGAATGATCCCTCGGATGCTCCGGAGGACGATCATTCCGATCACGACCACCCGCACTGATCTGAATACCGATCCGTTTGGGACAGCAAGGAGGTGTCTGTCGAACGTCTGGGACGTTTGAGACATCTCCTTGCTGTTTTTCAGTCTGAAATTGTAAATTTTACGGTCTTCTTTTCACAAAACCATCAAAAGCCCTTGATTTTTACGTGAAAATGAAGTATAATAAAGCGAATGTAAACCGATACAGAATGGAGGATTCCCATGAGCCACGAGACAAACACCGCCATTGTGACCCCCGATATCGAGAATACCCCCGTGGTACAAGATGAAAACACCCCCGCCGCAGAGCCCCGCCTGCCCCGCCCCCCCAAGCGCAAGAAGAGATGGGGCGACCGCAAGGACGGCCGTCTGGTTCGTACCGCTCAGCCCATGAACAAGATGATGGCCTTCATCATGAAGGATCGCGCCGACGCCATGAACTACTTCGCCGATGAGCTGGACGTCACCGAGACCGACGCCTTCTGCAAGCAGATGATCGCCGACGGCTACGAGGGCTTCAGCTTCTTGCACATCATGCTGGCCGCCTACGTCCGTACCATTTCTCAGAAGCCCGCTCTGAACCGCTTCATCAGCGGTCAGCGCATCTACGCCCGCAACAACATTGAGGTCAACATGACCATCAAAAAGGACATGCGGGAGGATTCCCCCGACACCTGTATCTCGGTCATTTTTGAGCCCGACGATACCATCATCGACGTCTACGAGAAGTTCAACGCCGCCGTCATGAAGGAAAAGGAAAAGGAAGATCTGGACTCGGGCTTTGACAAGACCGCAGGTACGCTGGCTTCCCTGCCCCGTCCCATTCTCCGTGCCGCCGTCGGCCTCCTCTTCTGGCTGGATTATCACGGCTGGATCCCCAAGTCGCTGACCGATCTTTCCCCCTTCCACGGCAGTATGATCATCACCTCCATGGGCTCGCTGGGTATCCGACCCATCTACCACCATATCTACAACTTCGGCAACCTCCCCGTGTTCATCTCCTACGGCGTCAAGCGTACCGTGTACAAGCCCAAGAGAGACGGCTCGGTTGAGCAGAGACGAATGATGGATCTGAAGGTCGTTACCGATGAGCGCATTTGCGACGGCTTCTGCTACGCCGCCGCCTTCAAGATGATCCGCCGTCTGGTGGAGCATCCCGCCGTCCTGCTCAAGAGACCTGAGCAGATCGTTGAGGATATTGATTGATCCTCCGTTAATTTTCAAAAAACACGCCATCATAAAAAGCGAGGACGTCCCGTTGGTTGCCCTCGCTTTTTCACCCCATTTCACATCAACAGGAGTACCTATGCGCCGTATTCTTCTCCTCACCACCGGCGGCACCATTGCCTGCCGCGACAGCGGTCATGGTCTGGCCCCCGCCCTCACCGCTGAGGATTTGCTTTCTGCCGTCCCTGCTGTCACCCGCGTCTGCGAAGTGGAGGCGCGCCCGCTGTTCAATCTGGATTCCACCGATATGACCCCCAAGGAGTGGATGGCCGTACCCGCCGCCATTCGGGACGCCTACGACCATTTCGACGGCTTTATCATCACCCACGGCACCGACACCCTGGCTTACGCCGCCGCTACCCTGTCCTGTCTGCTCCGCCACAGCGAAAAGCCCATCGTCCTGACGGGAGCTCAGCTCCCCATGGGTGTTCCCGGCTCGGATGCGGCGGGAAATCTCACCGACGCCTTTACCTGGGCGCTCTCCGAGGGGGCGCGAGGGGTACGCATCGTCTTTGCGGGGCGGGTCATCCGCGGTTTGCGAGCGCGGAAGCGCCACACCACCGATCCCGACGCCTTTGAAAGCGTAGGCTGTCCCGACACGGCCCTATTGCGGGATGGGCAGATCATTCGCTACGGCGTACCCGTCGGGCACGGGCAAGGCACCGTCACCGACAGTTCCCTCATGCCCCCTCACGCGTTTTCCGACGCACTGGACACCCGCATCGCTCTGGCTCACTTGACCCCGGGTATGTCCCCCTTCATCCTGCGCCATATGGCCGAGGGACTGCACGCCCTCATCGTGGAGGGCGTGGGCATCGGCGGTATTCCCGATACGCTGGTGCCCGTTCTGACCCGCATCGCCGAGAGCGGGGTGTACCTCATTCTGACCTCCCAGGTTCCCTACGGTGAGAGCGATTTTACCGTCTACCGCGCAGGGCGCCGTATTCACGATGCCTGCGGTGGACAGGTGGTCACCGCCAGGGATATCCCCTCCGAGGCGGCCTTCGCCGCGGCCATGTGGGCCATGGCGGTGAGTCGGGATCGGGATGAGATGGCGGAGAATTTTGAGGAAGTCCTGCGAGGGGCAGATCTGTGAATTGGAGTTTACAGGAGAACGTCCGGGGGGAACTTCTTAAAAGAAGTTCCCCCCGGACCCCCTTCAAGAACTTTCAAAAAAGAATGATTTATCAATGTTTTTTGTAAGTTTTTGGGATCCTTAAACCCTTTTTTCAAAAAGGGTTTAAGCCGCCGGAGGCCGCTCTCCCGCTCCCCTGCAAACCCGAATTCTGCATAATGCTCTGCATATTTGCATATTTTCAAACCAACTAAAATTTTTCCGCATAAATTTCCGAAATCCCCTTGACAAATCCTTCACAATGGTTTATAATAGGCGCATTAAAAGCGACGAGCGGAAACCAGTAGGCCGCTACGACCCGCACAGAGAGCCGTCGGTTGGTGCAAGACGGAGGGGGCGTTACGGTTGAATTACATTCCGGGAGCTGTGGTCTCGAAGCAAGCCTCCGACGGGAGGGGAGCTAAGGGGTCAACGGGATCGCCCGTTACAGCGATGAGGCATACAAGGTCGGCGTAAGCCGGGCGGCAGGAACAACCGCCCCGTGAGCGTTCTCCCCACGTGCCCGACGAGGTTCCCCCCTGTGAGGGGAGGAATAAATTGAGGTGGTACCGCGGTATATCCGCCCTCTTTCCGTCGAACGGAGGAGGGGCGGTTTTCTTTTTGCCCCGACTCCAAGCAACACTTCAATTTTGGAGGTATTCATCATGTTCATCAAACTCGGTATGATCATTCTGTTCTTCGCCGTCACCCTTCTGGTGGGCGTCCTGTCTTCCCGCAAGGCCAAGGGCGTGGACGGCTTCGTGCTGGGCGGCCGCTCGGTTGGCCCCTGGCTCACAGCTTTCTCCTTCGGCACGTCCTACTTCTCCGCCGTCATCTTCATCGGCTACGCCGGACGCTTCGGCTGGGATTTCGGCCTCGCCTCCACCTGGATCGGTCTGGGCAACGCTTTTATCGGTTCTCTGCTGGCCTGGATGCTCCTCGGCCGCCGCACCCGCGTCATGACCCAGCACATCGGCAGCCGCACCATGCCCGACTTCTTCGGCCTGCGCTACAAGTCCAAGTCTCTCCGTCTGGTCGCCGCGGCTATCGTGTTCATTTTCCTGATCCCCTACACCGCTTCCCTGTTCAACGGTCTCGCACAGCTCTTCTCGGCCTCCTTTGACCTGCCCTACTGGGGTTGGGTGCTCATCATGGCCGTGCTGACGGGTGTGTACGTCATCGTGGGCGGCTACATGGGCTCGGCCGTCAACAACTTCATTCAGGGTCTCATCATGCTGGTGGGCATCGTGGCGGTCATCGCCGCTGTCCTGAATAACAACGGCGGCTTGATGGAAGCCATCGCCAAGCTGTCCGAGGGCTCCGCAACCACGACCGCAGGCACCGAACTCAAGGGCGCCTACACCTCCTTCTTCGGCCCTCAGCCCCTTCAGCTTCTGGGCGTGGTCATTCTGACCTCTCTGGGCACCTGGGGTCTGCCCCAGATGGTGGGCAAATTCTACGCCATCAAGGACGAAAGCGCCATCAAGAAGGGCACCATCATCTCCACCTTCTTCGCCCTCATCGTGGCCGGCGGATGCTACTTCCTGGGCGGTTTCGGCCGTCTGTACGCCGACAGCGTTCCCCTCAACGACGCAGGTAACCCCACCTCCTTCGACGCCATTATCCCCGCCATGCTGAACTCTGTGGAGAATTCCCTGGGCACCGGCGGCGCATGGCTCATCGGCCTGGTGCTCATCCTGGTTCTGGCCGCCTCCATGTCCACCCTGTCCTCCCTGGCCATGACCTCCGCCTCCACCATCACCCTGGATCTCATCACCCCCCTCACCAAGAAAAAGAGAAGCGAGAAAGCCGACCTGCTCATTATGCGCCTCCTGCTGGCCGCCTCCATCATCATCGCCGCCGGCATCGCCATTCTGGTGGTCGTGAGCAAGGAAATCGCATCCAGACTCTACATATCCGACCTCATGGGCATCTCCTGGGGCACTCTGGCGGGTTGCTTCCTGGCGCCCTTCCTCTACGGTCTGTACTGGAAGAAGGTGACCAAGGCCGCCGTCTGGGCCAGCTTCGCCACAGGTCTCAGCATCACCCTGACCCAGTTCGTTCTGAACGCCGTCTGCAAGATCACCTTTGAGAACTCCGTCCTGGCTTACTTCTGCGGCTCCTCCATCAACGCCGGTATGCTGGCTATGGTGGTGGGTCTGGTCATTGTTCCCATGGTCTCCCTCCTGACCCGCAAGTCCTGTCCCGAGGGCACCGAGGAGATCTTTGCCTGCTACGACCGCATGGTTACCGTCCCCGTGGGCACCGCGCTGGAGGACGAAGTCTGATCTCCCCCAAAAAATCCGTTCTTTTATACAAAGAACGGATTTTTTTGCATACAGATTGCACAAAATTTATCAAAGGTAATTGACATTCTTTTTTCTCTTTGTTATAATGTAAATAACAGCCTCCGCAACAGGTGGCTGATCTGTTCTATAAGGAGAATACGAACATGAAAAAAGTGATTGCCTTGATCGTATGTATCATCGCCATTGTTACCGTGAGCGTAGTCTGCGCTTCTGCGGCCACGCAGGAAAACGGCTACTGGGTAGAGAACGCCAAGAACATCGACGAGATTCTGGGCGGCCAAGCCGGCGAGGGCGAAATCGGCTGGGAGGTTCCCTTCCTGCACATCGCTCCCGAGATCAACGGTACGATTGAGAAGAACGAGTATCAGCCCTTCGAGCTGTACGAGGACTACCTGTCCTGGATGGCTCCCATCGGAAACGAAAACGACGGTACCACCGCGGAAGAGTTCCAGGAGTTCTACGATTCCACCCAGATCGATTTCTTTGACGCTTGGTGGGGCTGGGACGGCACCTATATGTACATCGCCTTTGAAATCAACTGCATCAACGGCTACAAGTGCGACCCCGACCAGGACGTGCTCCTTTATGCCTACAACTGTCTGCAGGTCGGTTTTGCTGACGTCAACGCAACGGGCAAGCATTCCAGCTACGCTGAGCTGGGCTGCGGCGTTCACAGCGAGACCGGCGACCAGATCACCTTCAACTGGTCGGGTAACTACTGCCCCGTTGCCGGTACCGACTTCGTAGGCTCCTACGACGCCGAGAATCAGGTTCTGGTATACGAGATGCGTGTCCACCTTCAGTCTGTTCTGGGTCTGGATCGCCTGGTAGAGAACGGCGACGAGGTCAATTACGCCTGGATCCTGGCTGTCAACGGTCAGGCGCAGACCACCAACGAGACCTGGCAGCTTGCTTTCTGCCACGGTATCGGCGGTCAGTATTCCAACAAGGTCAACGAGTACTTTGCGCGCATCGCCTTTGAAGGTAAGCCCGACGGTCTGGAGCTGACCCCCGATGAGATTCCCGGCATGAGCGAGGAAGATATTGAGTACGGTCTGTATGAATTCATTGATTTTGCCGACGAGAACGTCGTCAAGACCTTCGACGGAGAGTATGCCTCTGCCGAATATATCACCGAGGGTGAGGAATCCTTCATGCGCATCACCTCCTTCGGCGGCGAGGACAATCTGCCCCACGTATTCAGCAGCAAGTATCCCACCAACATTTTGGGCGGCACAACCAACTACATCGTGGTCAAGTACCGCACCGCCTACGCCGAGGCCGAGGAGCTGGGTATCATCTACCGCACGGTCAACCAAAAGGAATACAACCTTGAGATGCCCTACTATGAGATCATCGGCGGTGACGGCGAGTGGCACACCGTGGTGTTCTATATGAGTGAGGATCAGGCATGGAATCACTTCATCATGAACATTGGCTTTGTTCCCTTCGTATACGCCGAGAACTCCGCTCAGCAGACCATTGATATCGCATGGATGAAGTTCTACACCAACGATCCTTACGATCTGTACGCTGACAGCGAGTATGACGCCGGTGCAAACGACGAGGACGAGGAGACCACCGCGGCCCCCGCGGAGACCACGCCCGCCGAGACGCAGGCTCCCGCTGCCGACACCGGTGCTACCACCGATGTTGCCGACGGAACCGAAGCTACCACCGACACCGCCAAGGGCGGTTGCGCCTCCGTGATCGGTATGAGCGCCGTGGCCGTTCTGGCCGCTGCCGCCGCTTTCGTGGCTCTCAAGAAGAAGGAAGATTGATTTTCTTCCTGTTTGAACACATAAACGCACAGCCCGCCGTGATAACCACGGCGGGCTGTGCGTTTGATTATATGAAAATCAATAGGTATTCCATGCCGCGTTGTCGATCTCATCCTTCCTTGCTTTGAAGCGGGCACGGATATCTTCCAGCTGTCCCGCCGTAATGAGGTAGGAGTAGGTCACGGGCTTGAAGCATTGAAGCTTGATGGCCTTAAGGGGGGCGATGTAATTGCAGGAGGCGGCGGCGGGATCCTTGGAGCCGTCGTACATATGCCGTCCCGCGATGGTGTGGCCGATGTTGGGGGTGAACAGACCCAGACCGTAGCCGTTGTCATCCACGAAGGCGCTCCACAGCTCGGTGTTGCCTGCCTTGGGACGGAAGGTGCAGTAGGGCCAATCGTCAGGCCAGAAGGGCAGATCGCTCTTGACAGACAAAACATCATCCGTCCAGGGCTTGTCCCCGTCGTACCAGTAGTAGTTGTTCAGGTAGGAAACCGTGTAGAAGGCAGGCACCTCTTGCCCATTCTTAGGATGCTCCCAACCGGAGAAATCCACGAAGCGGTTGTCCACAACGAGGTAGTCCCCGTCCAGACGGTACCAGTTTTCCATGTAGGAGTAGGTCGTTCCGCCGTTATGACCCCAGTCGCGGGGACGGCACTTGACGTAAACCTCATTTTCAGTCACGCGGGCGTCAATGAGCTTGGATTTATGGTTGCCGCGGTCACCGCCCTGAACGGGGTTGTAGACCCAGCTGTTGCCCATGAACTCGCCGCGGACGTAAGGGGGCTCTCCCGTACCGTAGTAGGATTGCTGGACGAGACGGCCTGTGTCGAAGCTGTTGAGAATGTTGACCAAACCCTCCACGGGACACTTCTTGTCCTCCAGGTAGGACAAGCCACCGCCCCAGCAAAGCTCCACGCCTACGCGGTAGCGTTCGTTCTCAAAGAAGAAGGTCTTTTCGGCCAAAACCGGCACGATCTCCGCTGTGAAAGCGTACAGATCAAAATCCCCCTCGTCGTGGGAAATGGTACGAGCCGTCATGGAAAGGGCCGCGTCAGCCGTCATATGGCGAAGATAGCCGTCCACATAGGAGGCAAAAAACATATTTTCTCCTGCCTCCAGGAAGAATTCCTCGATGCGCTCGCCACCGTTTTCGGCATACGTGATGGTGCAGCGCAGGGGGGCAGTGGCGGTATAGGTCAGGGTGTAGCGGTTGAAGGCATCTTTGACATTCAGATCCAGGCAGGTATCCTGTCTTGTAATTTTCATGGAAATAACTCCTTTCATGAGGATACTTACATGATACCATATAATGGAAAGAAAGTCAACCGAAAACGTGAATTTTATAGACGGAATCACACAAGAAACATATAATATAATGAATCTGAATGGAAAGGAAGGTATCATTCATGAAGATCGTGATCCTGCGCACCCCTGCTCTGCTGGCTCCAATCCTGCGGAAGATGTTCGGAATTCGGAAGGAAAAGCGGCGGTAGCATCCCCGCCGAGGGAGGCCTCGTGCCTCCCTTTTTTCTCTTTAGCCGAATGCAAAATGTTCAAATTGCAGTTTAGCGGTTTGTTTGTTTATGTACTTTTCTGCCCATGGCGGCAGAAAAGTACCAAAAGAACGCCCCGTAAGGAAGAAACCCACGGTTTCTTCCTTACGTATCCATCATCCTACCGCGCGCACTTCTTTCGCCAGTGGGCGAAAGAAGTTGACCGCGCGTAGGGTCGCCAAGACCCGATAACCCGCACGGACGGCGGAGCGCCGTCCGCGCGGAACTTGCCGCTTTGCTTCCGCCCAAAGTCGTTTTTTTACTTGTCGGATAACGAAAAACCGTGGGTTGCCACCAAACGGACAACCAACCGCGCGGTCGGCACTCTGCCGACCGTGCGGCTCTATGGCAAACTGCGACTTAACAGCGCGTTGTCCATTTTGCCCACTGGCAAAATGGCGCGCTGATAAGGGGATAGGATCCTTAAGGAAAGTACCGTGGGTACTTTCCTTAAGTGGCGCTCTTTTGGTACTTTTCTCTCGACAGGGAGAGAAAAGTACATAAACAAACAAACCGACAAACCCAAATTTGAAGCATTTTGCAACCATCCATCCATCCCCCGCAAAGAAGCCAAAAGGCTTGAAAGCCGGCCTTTTTTCGTGATTCTGCCAATCCATGCCTATACGAACACGCATTTGACAGACAAATTGTATAAAATCACAAAAATATTCAAAAAACCCTTGACAGGAAAAGATAGTTGTGGTATAATGGCATCACCTCTGCGAAGAGCTTTTTTGTTGTGCCCGAAACTTGCGCCACAAGACGGGCACGGGCTCCCGGAGAGGGAGGTACACGGCAGTCTTACTTCCGTGAGACTGCAAATAATTTTTATGGGAGGTGCCGATATCATGGCTAATGAAGTAAGAGTCAAGGTCACTCTGGTATGCACTGAGTGCAAGCAGAGAAACTACGACACAATGAAGAACAAGAAGAACAACCCTGACAGACTTGAGCTCAAGAAGCATTGCAAATTCTGCCGCAAGCACACTCTTCACAAAGAGTCTAAGTGATTGGGAGGAATGAACATGTTTAAGAGCAATAAGCTGGCTGTCCTGGCCGCTCTCCTGTCTCTCCTGATGCTCTTGTCCCTGATGGCTGTCCCCGCTTTCGCTGAGGAAGTTGGTACGACCGCCGAAACCGAGACCACCGTCGAAACCGGTACCGGCGAAGCCGAGACCGAAATCGACACAGATGCTGTCACGGACGCAGAGACCGGAACCGAAGCCGGCACAAGTGCCGGTACCGAAGCCGGTACCAAGGAAGAGACCACCACCGGTTCTACCACCCCCACCCCCAAGGACAACCAAGGTCTGATCCGCGCTCTGATCAATCTGGGCGTAGGCGTCGTCATCCTGGTCGTTCTGGGCATTCTGGCATACAAGTTCCGTGCCAAGATCCCCGGTTGGTGGAAGGGTCTGAAGTCCGAGTGCGGTAAGATCACTTGGTGTCCCAAGGACAAGCTGAAGAAAAACACGATCGTCGTTGTCATTATCATTGTTGCCATCGCCATTGCCATTGGCATTTTGGACTTTGTCTTCTCGAGCGGTATGATGCTCCTGGGCAATCTGGTCCACTGATAGGTGTTTGGTCATGAGTGATATCGATGAGATGAACGTAGGCCCGCGGTGGTATGTGGCGCACACTTATTCGGGCTATGAAAGCAAGGTCAAAGCAAATCTTGAGAAAATCGTAGAAAACCGCGGTCTCGGAGACAAGATCTTCGACATCCGCATCCCCGTCGAGACCATCGTCGAAAAGAACGGTGACGTCGAGAAGGTGGTGGAGGTTAAGATCTTCCCCAGCTACGTCTACATCAAGATGGTTATGACCGATGAAAGCTGGCACGCCGTCCGTAACATTACGGGTGTGACCGGTTTCGTGGGCCCCGGATCCCGTCCGACTCCTTTGTCTGACGCTGAGGTCGAGGCTCTCAACATCGAGGAGGTCAAGGTACGCCTTTCCTTCAACGTGGGCGACAACGTGCAGATCGTTGCCGGCCTGTTCGAGGGATACAACGGCGTGGTTCAGGCGATCTCCGACGATCTGCGTAATGTCACGGTTATGGTCAAGCGCGGCCGCCGCGATATGCCCGTCGAGCTTGAGGCTTCCATGATCAAGCCCGCCGACTGATCGTTTCGATCTACTCTTTTTGGGGCGTAACAGCCCAACCAATGGACTCTACCTGAATCAGAGAGTCCCGTCTGCATGAAATCCCCGATACAGGGGTGCGGAACGGTCTGCTTTGCCGCTGCCGTGTCCGTCGTGGGAGGGAGAAAATACTGCCACTGGCAACTCTCCCGTACAAGTACCACATTTGGAGGTTCATTCATTATGGCAAAGAAAATTATGGGTTATATCAAGCTCCAGCTTCCCGCCGGAAGGCTACCCCCCAGCCTCCCGTAGGTCCCGCTCTGGGTCAGTACGGTGTGGCTATCCCCGTGTTCACC
>JAZRIF010000060.1:0-6501 GCA_045645165.1 Eubacteriales bacterium | reverse complement strand
AGAACCTTTTGCAAAAGGTTCTTTGGAATCTCCAAAATCTTCAAAAACCTACGTTTGTAACTCTTTTTTAAAAGTTCTTGAAAAGGGGTCCGGGGGAAAACTTCTTCCAAGAAGTTTTCCCCCGCCGCTCCCTCACGAGGTAAAATTATGTACGACATCATCATCATCGGCGCGGGTCCTGCGGGGCTGACCGCCGCCATTTACGCCCGCAGAGCCGAAAAGAGCGTGCTTCTCATTGAGAAGGAAACCTTCGGCGGGCAGATCACCCACTCTCCCCGTGTGGAGAATTACCCCGGTTTCGTCAGCCTCAGCGGCTCCGAGCTGGGTGAGAAGCTCTTTGAGCAGGCGCTGGCGCTGGGCACCGAGATCGAGCTGGACACCGTAACCGCCATCAGCGGCGAGGCGGGGCACATCACCGTCACCTGCGAGGGTTGCACCCACGAGGGCAAGACGGCCATCATCGCCACGGGCTCCCGTCATCGCGACCTGGGTGTGGAAAATGAAGAAAAGTTCGTGGGCGAAGGCATTTCCTACTGCGCCGTCTGCGACGGAGCCTTCTACAAGGGCAAGGCCGTGGCCGTCATCGGCGGCGGCAACTCGGCTCTGCAGGAGGCGGTACTCCTCTCCGAGGGCTGTACCCACGTCACCGTGGTGCAGAACCTTCCCTTCCTGACGGGGGAGCCCAGCCTGCAGAACATTCTGGCGGGGCGCGACAACGTGTCCTTCATCTACTCCACCGTAGTGGCCGCCGTACTGGGCGACGACACCTTTGAGGGTCTGCTCCTCCGCAACACCGACACGGGCGAGGAGACTATCCTGAACGTGGACGGCACCTTCGTCTGCATCGGTCAGATCCCCGCCAATCAGGCCTTTGCCGACGTGGTCAAGCTCAACGATTACGGCTACGTGGACGCGGGAGAGAACTGCCTCCCCGAGACCGCCATTCCCGGCGTGTTCGTGGCGGGCGACTGCCGCACCAAGGCCATCCGGCAGGTAACCACAGCTACGGCCGACGGTGCCGTGGCGGCACTGGCGGCTTGTCGGTATTTGGATACCCTGTGAAATGTAAGGACTGCCGAACATGGCAGTCCTTTTTTGCGGTCAAAGTTGGGTTTATCGGGTAGTTTGAAGCCCTCACCAAAAATATTTAACACCATTTCGGTGTTGTTTCCAAAAACCCCTTGACAAATCTCCCGTTTCGGTATATAATATACCTGTACCTAACAGTAAGGGCTCGCCGCCCTGCCTGAAAGGGACGGCAACTGCATATTTCCACCGACCGCCCGCAACCACGAGTCTGCTGTCGGTGTATTCCTGTGTGCCGTACCCGAAAAGGGTACGGCACATTTTTTTGTTGGAGGTTTGGTATGGAAACCAGAGTGGCCGTTATGAGCATCATCGTGGAGAACACCGAGTCGGTGGAGCCCATCAATTCCCTGCTCCACGAGTACGGGCAATACATCATCGGACGCATGGGCATCCCCTACCGCCAGCGGGGGATCAGCATCATCAGCATTGCCCTGGACGCCCCCGACAACACCATTTCCGCTCTGGCGGGCAAGATCGGCAACCTTCAAGGTGTCAGCGTCAAGACCGCCTACTCCAGCGTGAAGGGAGGCGGCCATGGCTGAACTGTTCTCCCTGATTGACAAGCTGGCCGAGAGCGGACGGCTGACCCACAGCGAGTTCGTGACCCTCATTGACGAGCGGACATCCGAAGCCGCGGCGTATCTGGCGGAGAAGGCGGTGGAGGTGCGGAAGGCTATCTACGGCAACACCGTCTACATCCGCGGGCTGATTGAGGTCAGCAACATCTGCAAAAACGACTGCCTCTACTGCGGCATCCGCGCGGGAAATCCCAACTGCGATCGCTACCGCCTCGAAAGCGAGGACATTCTCTCGGCCTGCGCTGAGGGGTACGAGTTGGGCTTCCGCACCTTCGTCCTGCAGGGAGGCGAGGACGGGCACTTCACCGACGAGCGGTTGACTTCCCTGCTCCGCTCCATCAAGGCGGCTCACCCCGACTGCGCCGTGACCCTCTCTTTGGGAGAGCGCTCACGGGACAGCTACGAAAAGCTCTTTGAAGCGGGAGCCGACCGCTACCTGCTCCGCCACGAGACGGCTACCAAGAGCCATTACGAGCGGTTGCATCCTTCCAACCTGTCCTTTGACAACCGCATGAACTGCCTGAAGGATCTGCGGGAGATCGGCTACCAAGTGGGTTGCGGCTTCATGGTGGGCTCTCCCTACCAGACCACCGCAGATATTGCCCGCGACTTGGAATTCATTGCAGATTTCAAGCCCGATATGTGCGGCATCGGCCCCTTTATTCCCCACAAGGACACGGTTTTCGCGGGCTTTACCGCGGGAACGCTGGAGCTGACCTGCTACCTATTGTCCATCGTCCGTCTCACCCATCCCCCCGTCCTCCTGCCCGCCACCACGGCCCTGGGCACCATCCACCCCGAGGGACGGGAGCTGGGAATCCTCTCGGGCGCCAACGTGGTCATGCCCAATCTCTCCCCCCCATCGGTGCGGAAGAAGTACATGCTCTACAACGACAAGGTCTCCGACGGAGCCGAGTCCGCCCAAAGCAAAGCCGAGCTGTGCCGCCGTATGGAGAGCATCGGGTATGAGGTGGTCACCGCAAGGGGAGACGTAAGAAAGCTATAATCCCACTAATTCATATAAGGGAGAACCCATATGAACCCCACCATCTGCAATCCCATCAACATCAACTACCAGTACCAAGCTCCCATGCGCTCCCGCGAGTCGGCCGACCCTGCCGTGGTACTGTACAAGGGCGAATACTTCCTCTTCGCCTCCCACGGCTCGGGCTACTGGGTGTCCCCCGATCTGGCGAGCTGGGAGTTCATCGAGGTGGATCTCACTAAGCAGCCCGAGTTCAACCTCTTCGCCCCCGGCCCCGTGGTGGCGGGCGATCGTATGTACGTCACCCATTGCCAAGGCGGCAGTATCCTCTATTCTGATAACCCCCGCGACCCCGATTCATGGGTCAACGCGGGCAGACCCTACTACTGGGACGATCCCGCCCTGTTCGTGGACGACGACGGCTCCCTCTACTGCTACGAGGGGTTGAGTCCCGTCCATCCCCTCCACGTGTGCAAGCTCAATCCCGACAATCCCGCCGAGGTACTGGAGGGTCCCATCGACATATTCCAGAGCGACCGCGACACCCGCGGCTTTGAGCGGGTGGGTGACATCAACGAGCGGGAGGGTGGCCGCACCCATCTGGAAGGCCCGTGGATGAACAAGATCGACGGGAAATACTACCTCACCTACGCCGTCCCCGGCACCGAGTACGCAGGCTACTGCGACGGTTGCGCCGTAGCGGATTCCCCCATGGGGCCCTTCACCTACTGCGAGAACAGTCCTGTTGTCTACAAGGCAACGGGATTTATGCGGGGCGCGGGGCACGGATGCCTCTTTGCAGATAAGAATGGTCACTATTGGAAGATGGACACGGTTGCCATCAGTGTCAACCACATCTTCGAGCGCCGTCTCTGCTTGTTCCCCGCCAAGGTGGAGAACGGATTGATCTACACCAACACCTATCGCGGGGATTATCCCCAGCTTCTCCCCCATGACGTATCCGATCCCTTTGCCGACTCCGACGCGGGCTGGCATCTCCTCTCTCTGAACAAGAACGCGAAGGCCTCCTCGGCGCTGGACGAAAATCATACCCCCGACCGCGCCTTCGACGAATCCCTCCGCACATGGTGGAGTGCGAAAACGGGCAACCCCGGAGAGTGGCTGTGGACAGATCTGGGCAAGACCTACGACGTCTGCTCGGTGCAGGTAAACTTCGCAGACCAAGACGTGGAGGCCGTCGGCGGACGGGGTCACGGCTTTGCCTACAAGTATACCTTGGAGGCATCCGTTAACGGTGAGGATTGGTTCATGCTGATCGACCGCAGAGACAGTACCGACGATCTGCCCCACGACTATATCCAATTGGAAAAGGTCACCTCCCTCCGCTACCTGAAGCTCACCAACCACGGCGCTATCCCCGCAGGGGGGAAATTTGCCGTCAGCGGTCTCCGTGTCTTCGGCTACGGCGGCGGGAAAGCACCCGCAAAGGCTCCCGACTTCAAGGTTGTCCGCTGTGAGGACGCGCGGAACATGACCGTCACCTGGGACGCCGTGGATGGTGCCCAAGGCTACATGATCCGCTGGGGCATTCACCCCGACGAGCTGCACACCCATTGGCAGGTCATCGGTGACACCCAAGCAACCGTTTATTGCTTGACCAAGGATATTCCCTATTACGTGACCGTGGATGCCTACAACGAGAGCGGCATCACCCACGGAGCAAGCACCCAAAGCATCTGACCCGTCGAGCTCAAAAGCATACGCATCTCGCGTATCCCACACATCATTGATCGGAAAGTTTATTTCTGACAGCAAGAAAGGAAACATACATCATGGCAATTTACAACCCCAAATCCCTCAAGGCCGAGGAATTCATCCACGACGGCGAGATCCGCGAGACCCTGGCCTACGCCGAGGCCAACAAGCGCAACGTGGAGCTCATCGACTCCATTCTGGACAAGGCTCGTCCCCAGAAGACCGAAACGGGCTACGTCTGTGCGGGACTTTCCCACCGCGAGGCATCGGTTCTGCTGGCCTGCGACATTCCCGAGAAGATTCAGGAGATCTACAAGATCGCCGAGGAGATCAAGCTGGCCTTCTACGGCAACCGTATCGTCATGTTCGCCCCCCTGTACCTCTCCAACTACTGCGTCAACGGCTGTGTGTACTGCCCCTACCACCTCAAGAACAAGCAGATCCCCCGCAAGAAGCTGACTCAGGAGGAGGTGCGCGCCGAGGTCATCGCCCTGCAGGATATGGGTCACAAGCGTCTGGCCATCGAGGCGGGCGAGGATCCCAAGAACAACCCCATCGAGTACATTCTGGAGTGCATCAACACCATCTACTCGGTGCACCACAAGAACGGCGACATCCGCCGTGTCAACGTCAACATCGCCGCCACCACGGTAGAGAACTACCGCAAGCTCAAGGAGGCGGGCATCGGCACCTACATCCTGTTCCAGGAGACCTACCACAAGGAGAGCTACCTCCAGCTCCATCCCACGGGCCCCAAGCACGACTACGACTACCACACCGAAGCCATGGACAGAGCTATGGAGGGCGGCATCGACGACGTGGGTCTGGGCGTACTCTTCGGTCTGGAGCTGTACAAGTACGAGTTCGCGGGTCTCATCATGCACGCCGAGCATCTGGAGGCCGTCCACGGTGTCGGTCCCCACACCATCAGCGTGCCTCGTCTGAAGCGCGCTTCGGATATCGACCCCGACCAGTTCGACAACGGCATCGACGACGAGACCTTCGCCCACATCACCGCCTGCATCCGTCTGGCGGTTCCCTACACGGGCATGATCATCTCCACCCGCGAGAGCGAGTCTGTCCGCTCCCGCCTGCTCCATCTGGGCATCTCCCAGGTCAGCGGCGGCTCCCGTACCTCGGTGGGCGGCTACGCGGGCTATGCTCCCGACGAGCGTCCCCACGACACCGAACAGTTCGACGTGTCGGATCAGCGTTCTCTGGATGAGGTAGTGCGCTGGCTCATGGAGAACGGCCACATCCCCTCCTTCTGCACCGCCTGCTACCGCGAGGGCCGCACCGGCGACCGCTTCATGAGCCTGTGCAAGAGCGGTCAGATTCTCAACTGCTGCCACCCCAACGCCCTCATGACCCTCTCCGAGTATCTGGAGGACTACGCCTCCCCCGAGACCAAGGCCATCGGCTATGAAATGATCGCCCGCGAGCTGGGACGCATCCCCAAGGAGAAGGTGCGCACGATTGCCGAGCAGAATATCAAGGATATCCGGAATTCCAATCGGAGAGATTTCAGATTCTGATTGCAAATTGCGGTTTATAGAGGAGCGAGGAGAACGACCAGAGGGGCTTTTTGCAAAAAGCCCCTCTGGACTCCCCAAAAACTTTAAAAAGGATGATCTGACAATGCTTTTGAAAGTTTTTGGGGATCCAAGAACCTTTTTTCAAAAAGGTTCTTGGCCGCCGGAGGCCGCTCTCCCGCTCCTCGATAAACCCAAATTTGAACATTCCACCACCGCCTATCTCATAGTCAAACAAGGAGACGCACTATGATTTTCACCCTACCTCCCATAGGCAAGGAAGCCATTCCGCTTCCGCACCTTCCTACGAGGCATCAGGCTTTCATTTTTCGGGCGTGTGAATACGTTCCCGTGGAGAAGATCGCGCAAATTTTAGATACCGACACAGAGCTTGTCCGCGAGGCCATGTCCGATATGGGGCTACCGGATTTTGCCCCCGGGGATCTGTGGCTGGGGAGAGGCTACATCACCATCATTCGCAGAATGTGGCACATTTTGCCCTACGAGCAATTATGCGAGCTGCTGGACACCGACGAGCAAAGCCTTGCCCGCTTGATGAGGGATGAGGATTTTCTGGACATCAAGCTATCCGAAAAGCCGA
>JAZRIF010000059.1:0-10377 GCA_045645165.1 Eubacteriales bacterium | reverse complement strand
TACAAGTAGGAGCGGTTACGACAGACTTGTAGCTGTGGCCAGTCGCCTCGACCTCACGGGTTTCGGTGTAGTCGCAGTTGGAGCATTCGCGGGTCTCGGAACCGACGGCAGTACAAGTAGGTGCCTTGATCTCAACCCAGTTGCCCATAGAGTGACCCTTGGCATCGACATAACTGTCAACATAGCTATCTCTACACAGGCTACAGGTATAGGTAGTATAGCCCTGCTCGGTGCAGGTGGGGGCGGTAATCTCTGCAGCGTATTTATGGGTATGGCCGGCTTCCGGCACATAGATCTGGAAAGCAGCCCGCACTTCTTGCTCTGCCACATTTGCCAGTGACGGCAGGCCAACTTTGGAGATATTGAAAGCACGGAGGGTATAATTGCCCCACCATTCTTCGGTAACCTCAACAATGCCCTTCGTGGTGTTCGATTCTCTCGTTCCGGTCTGTAGAACGTCATTCACCCAACCGTCCGGGCGGTATTTCCATCCGGATTCAAGAATAATAATTGAACCGATCGGCAATTCCTCTTTGGTGAAGCGGGGGGTGGCAAAGTATTTATCGCTATTGGTCATGTCGTAATGGAGTTCGTTATATCTTCCCTCCCGCTGGGGCTGCCAGTATGCCCCCACATAGCGTTCAAAATCAAGAAGAATATAATCCTCGCCGGGGAAATCTTCCGGAATATCCGGTTCACTTTCGCTTTTTTCGTAGGCCGATTGCGTAACCTCAAAGGGCTTTGCAAAGGCGTTATTGACCGATTCGACAGCAATGGCTTTTTCTTCGCTGTCAACACCTACGGGAGCATAGGTGATTCCGTCAACCGAAAGCCCGGTAAGCACTCTGAACCACATGAGTCCGACAAGGTATCTTCCGTAATCGTAGCTCATATGGTAGCCGTCACGGGTGGTGGTATCTCCGAGGAGTGAGGTTCTGGAGTTCTGCACTGCCGTTCCGGCGGGAATTATGAAATCTATATCCGGGTTTGTGAGGATCTTGTTTTGCACGGCGGAAACGATGGCTCGGTACATGGTCATCTGGTCGCTGTTGTATCTGGGGAAATCCTTGTGGGTAGAGTTCTGCTGATAAGCCCAGGTCATGTGCCAGCCCAGTTTTGCATGGGAGCGTTCCTTGACGTAGCTGATGAGATAGGTCAGGTCATCGTTATAGGAGCTTTCAATGCCGCTGGTGGCGCTCCACTGCTGAAGGGTGATATAGTCCCAGCTGCGGCTTTCCAGCGCGGTGCTGATCTTGTAGTTGGAGGTGGTTTTCCAAGTGCCGTTGTCGTTGTAGTAATATGTATACTTTCCGAGGTCGCCGGCAGCATTGGTTGCGTGGGTATTCAAAGAGCAACCGCCGATATACAAATTGCCGATCACAATTTTTTCAATGCCAAGATCATTTGCGATCTGCCATGCGTATTCCAGCGCATCCACAGAAAAACTGTTGCCGATGGCCAAGATCTCCAGCACACCGTCACCATCGGTGTCCCAGGCTGCTACGCCACAAGCGGCGCAGACCCCTTCCTCGTAACTGTGACCTGATGCCTCCACGTAGGAATCCACGTAAGAATCGCCGCAAGCTACGCACGTGTGAGTGGTATACCCCTGCTCGGTGCAAGTAGGAGCCATGATACCGGACTCGTACCTGTGACCGAGGGCGGCTACCTCGCCGATCTCCTCGATACCGCATCGGGTGCACTCCCGGTACCGGCTGCCCGCTTCGGTACAGGTCGGCGCCATAGTGATCTCCCAGGCATTGAAAGTATGGCCCAGTGCAGGCGTGTAATTGGTGTCGTATGCATAACCGCAAGGACAACGGTAATGGGTGTATCCCTGCTGAGTACAGGTGGGTCGTATCTGGGTGGGAATCGGATCGTGGGATATCTGGTGAGACAATCCACGATTCTTCGCATAGGTATATCCATAGCTTCCGCATTTCACATAAACAACCACATTGGGGCAAGCCTCAAACAAATAAGAGCTTGTGTTGCTGGGTTGTTCGATTCTGGTAACGGATTTGGGGATAACGACCTTCTTCAGCTTGGGGGCATTGCGAATACAGATCCAGCCCAGGGTCTGGACACCCTCTTCAAAGGTGATGGTCTCCAGCTTGTTGCAGAAATCGAATGCCTGCTGACCGATGGACTTGACCGTTCCGGGGATCGTGATGGAGGTCAGCGCATCGCAGTTACAAAACGCCGTCGAGCCGATCGATGTGACCGTTGCGGGAATGCTGATGCTTTTCAGGCTTGTGCAATCATCAAACAAGCCGTTCGGGATCCGTGACAGCTTTGCGGGCAGGGTGATCTGCTTCAGGGCGGTACAGCCCGAGAACAGGTAATCCCCCAGAGTGACCGTCGGATTTTCAAAGGTGACCGAGGTCAGGTACGTGCAGCCTCGGAATGCATCGTTTCCAATCGTGGGAAGGGTCGAGGGGAAGGTAACGCTGCCCAAAAACAGGCAATCCGAAAAGGCATATCCGCCAATGCTGATCAGACTGGACGGGAAATAGACCTTATTCATATACTTTTGGTTACTGAAAGCGCCGTAATCAATATATTTCGTGCCTGCGGGAACGGTATAATTCCCCGACTTGGCCGCGGGATACGCCACCAGGTGGGTTCCGTCTGCCGAAAACAGCACGCCGTTCACGGATTTATACGCCGTGTTCCCCGCTTCCACCGTGTAAGCCGTCAAGGACTTACAGCCCGACAGCGCGGACGTCCCCAAACTTGTGAGGGTGGAGGGAATGGTAAACGACCTGAGCCCGCAATCGGCAAAAGCGGTATCTCCGATCTTCGTGATCCCGTCAGGCAGGGTTACACTAGTCAATCGGTAGTCGCCAAAGAACATACTGTTGGGTACGGTCTTCATCCCGGCGGAAAGCACGGCGGACTTCAGGGCGTAGCAATTGGAGAACGCACTCGACCCCACGGTGGTCACGCTGTCGGGCAGTATAATGCTCTCCAAGGCCACACACTCCGAAAAGCCGCAAAACTCGATGATCTTCAGATTCTGCGGGAGAGTGATGCTTTTCAGATTGCGCAGGTTGTTGAAGCCGTATTCCCGCACGGCAATGAGGCTGTCGGGCAGAACCACCTCGGTGCAATTGATGCTCCAGTAGAACGCGCGCTCGCCGACCTCGGTAATTCCCTCCTCCACGATGATCTTCTTGACGCTCTCTCTGTAATCGTACCAGGGGGCGTGGGAGTAGCGATAGGAAGGAATAGCCCCGCTGCCTGCCACGGTCAAGGTTCCCGTATCTCCGTCCAGCACCCACTTGATCCGGGAGTTGACGCTGCCCGATGCCGTTACGTTTTCCACGTAGGGCAACGTAGCCATGGGATATGCGGCGTGAAAGGCGGCGCTGTTGAACTGGCCGTCACGGGTATGCCAGGCAAAATTGGTTTCAGTGCACAAAAAGTAACGGTAATGGCCCATCAGATCCCGATCCCAGGTGGGGTCCATGTTGTAGTACGCATTCCCCAACCGAACGATATTCCAGGCATGGCGCTCGGAGCCCGAAGGACCGTTGCTCATGCCCGTGATGTAGCGGCAGTCCACATCCAGCTCCAGCATCAGGCGGTAATACAGGCTGGCAAACCCCTGGCAGACAGCGTTTTTCGAAATCAGCGCCGCGTGAGTGGTATGCTTATAGTAATCGGTGTCATCTTCCGTATCGTCCCAGTCCCAGTCATAGTCGACGTTTTCCGTGATCCAGTCGTAAACTCCCTTGACCTTATCGTAGTTGGAGGCATTCCAAAGGTCCAGCTCGCGGAGCAGCTCGGCAACGGCGGCGTCAACCTCGGCCTCCATCTCTGCGGTACTGATAAAACTGCAACTTACGGTGACGAGGGTGTAGACCCCATTGGAATCGGAAAGGGTCTCGGCGTTGTAGGTGTACCCGCCAACCATGTTCGCGCGGATATAGTCACCCTCCTTCCCTACGCCCGTATGCGCCATAGCATCTTCGACAGCCCCAAGCAAATCATCGCCCGTCAGTGCTATGCCATTGACGCGAAGCTGAATGGTCGTGTTACGTTCCGTCATACCCTGACGGATGGCGCGGGTGAGCTCCTCCATGCTGTTGACGCTCGGGATGGATTCTTCCTCGCCGCAGGCGGTGCAGGAGCCGTTGGAGTAGGTGTGGGTATGCTCTGCCTCGGTAGCAAATGCCGTCATCGACATGAAAGCAGCCATTGCCCCGCAGAGCATCAGCGCCGTCAGGATAATCGCAATCATACGTTTCCCAATTCGTTTCATATGTAAAACCTCCGTACGGATACAAATATCCATTTTACTATCCTTATTATACCACATATTCCGCAAATTGCAAGAGCAGACCGAAAATTTTTTCTCCTTCCCCATCAACCCATATCCCCCACAATTTGAAACGCTAAAATCGCCGATGCCCTCCGCATCACTCAGGACAATCTGGACTCCAAGAACTTTTACGCCTTCAACCCTGCGTTTGATCGCAAGGGCGGGAAATAATCCTCCGCAAAAACCGAATCCCCCTGCGGCGTTGAACCGCAGGGGGATTGCTTATTTGTCATGAAAACGTTATGATAGATTTACGGAATCGAAAGAGCACCGTTCTTTACGTCACTTTCCGTTGCATAAACTCCCCAACGTGTTGTAAACGCCACCGTCTGATCCCGGCTCACCGTCAACGTAAAGGAAGCGGTCTGCGGGTTTTCATCCGTATGATGCAAAATATAGGGCAAATTGAACGTTTATTCCGAAGAACATTCTTCTGCCCTGCTTGCAGCGAAGTTCATTTGGCGGGGGGCAGAGGCATTATGTGTCCCCGTGCACCGTGACTACCACGACCTCCCGTGGATTGAAGAAACGCGGGACGAGGGGAAAGCTGTTGGACACACCGCGGGAAATAACCAGACGATTTTCGTGAACCCCCGAGGTATATTTGGGGAACAGATGTTGGTCGGGAGCATAGACGCCGCGGCCAAAAATCCGCCACTGGCCGCCGTGGGCGTGACCCGAGACAATTAAGTCAATATCATAGGGGCGGAGGTAGCGGTCAAAGTATTCGGGATGGTGGCAGAGCAGGAGCTTATAGCCGGGTTGCGCCGCGAAGGCTTCCATACGGGACAGATCCGGCACCCAACCGGGGTTCAGTAGCCCCGAGCCCAAGCTGCCGATGACCAATCCGTTCCAACGGATGAAGGCATCCTCCACAAGCGTGACACCGCTTTTCTCTATGACCGTCCGCCACTCATCCCGCATAACGAAGGGGGGCAGATCCCCCGTGCCTGCCAGCTTGGCTTTATAGATACGGCCGTGGCATCCGCCGATCTCGTGATTGCCGAGGGAGTAATACGTGGGCGCTATGGCAGCGCACTCCGAAAGCAATCCCAAGCCGGAGCGGCTGACCTCGGCAGAAGAGCGATCCAGCGCCTCGGTAAGGTCTCCCGGGATGAGAATCAGGTCGGGGTGTTCCTGCTTCAGAATGTGCAAAATGGTATCGTAGGGGCGGTCGTGGAGGTCGGCCACGATGCAGGCCTTGAAGGAGATACCGGGCTTGGATGTATGCAATGCATAACGGGTTGTCTTCATACGTGGGTAATCTCCTTCCCTGTTTTTCGTTTATTGGCTGTGCAGATGCGTTTGATGATCCATACCGCAGCGTGAGCAACACATACGCCAAATACTACACCGAAAAAATCAATAAGCACGTCGGTAGTGCGGGGGCCTCGACCTGTAAACATCTGGTGTATTTCATCGGAGGCGGCGTAGAGCAAACCGAATAAAGCGGGGAGTACCCACGTTTGCCAAGGTCGTATTTTACCGGCCAAAAAACAGTTCAACCACAAAAGCAAGCAGGCGGTTAAAAAGCCCAAAAGAGCATATTCCAGAAAATGCGCCGTTTTCCGCACAAAATGATGGGTGCGGATCGTCACGTTCTCTTGCTCTTCCGGGGAGAGGCTGTCATAATTCGGGCATGTGAGCTTCAGGATCACGTCGGTCACGCCGGCACTTCGATTGCCCGATTCTTCTCCGCTCTCGGATGAAAAGAAGAATATGAGCGCCATATTGACCAAGACCAGGACTGCGAGCAGAATAGTCATGGTTATGCGCCATCGACGGGGGCGGGAAGACGCATCCCCGCACGGAGTGGGGTGATGATTCATAAATATCGGTTCAGCCTTTCGATAGGATACTTTCATTATAGCATCTTATGAGGGAAAAGTCAATGAGATTCACCAAGAATTCAGAGATTCCGTACGGTAGCGGTGGGCCGGGCATAAAAATGGAGCGGCCGAGGCCGCTCCCAGAGTTAAGGGACGTAGTTGTAGTGGATGGTGTAAGCAGGGGTGTTTTTATCCCAATTCACATTCTTAGCAATCGTCTTCCAGTCATCCTCGGTGCCAGTGTAATAGATATCGGTCAGGTTGGAGCAATCATAAAACACATTCTCACCAATGCTAGTCACACTCTTAGGAATAATTACTGATTTTAGGGCATTACACGAAGAAAAAACTAACTTCCCAACACTCACTACACTATCGGGAATAACAATCGACGTCAAATTATCGCAGTTCGCAAAGACTCTATCACCAAGTAGAGACACTCCATCAGGAAGATCAATGGAAGACAATCCAGTACACCCGTAAAATGCAGAAACTCCAATTGTTGTTACACTATCAGGAATATTAATTGTGGTCAAACCAGAGCACTCATTGAATGCACGGCTACCAATACTCGTCACGCAATCAGGAATGTCGATGGAAGTCAAGCCTGAGCATCCAGTAAACGCATAGTCAGAAATACTTGAACCACCAGTGATGACAACCGTTTTCAAAGAATCCGGAATATATTCGGCATTGTCGTATTGATTATATGCACCAAAAATATAACCAAAAGGTTTGTTATCGGGATTATCTTTGGAAGCCCCAACAAATGGAATGGTAACAGAAGCTACACTGGAACAATCGATGAATGCCCGCTCTGCAATACTAACTACGCTATTTGGAATCACGATAGAAGTCAATCCAGAACATCCGTCAAAAGCCAACCTCCCTATATGGGTAACGCTATCAGGAATACTGACAGCGGTCAATCCGGAGCAATTTTGAAAAACACCATAACCAATACTGTTTATTCCGTCAGGAATATTGATGGTGGTCAAATTGCTACAACCGGAAAATGCCCAATCACCAATATTGGTTACACTACTGGGAATATTGATCATAGTCAAGCTTGAGCAATCTTCAAACGCCCCATATTCAATGCTGGTCAAACTGTCAGGAAGGATTATGGAAGTCACACCAGAACAAGAATAAAATGCATGCCGACCAATATTTGTACCTCCTGTAATCACAACAGTTTTCAATGAGTCAGGAACCTCACCCATAATCCCGAAATAACTAGAAAAGCTTGTTCCAAATGGAAGGGTAATCGAGGATAGTCCAGAACAATTCCGAAAGGCATTCATACCAATGTCCACCACGCTGCCCGGTATAACAAGAGAAGATAAACCTGTACACCCCGAGAACGCAGAATCGTCAATACTCATCACACCATCAGATATATGGATAGAGGACAACCCTGTACAATCAGCGAATGCTGCATTCCCAATACTCATAACGCTATTGGGAATGACAATCGTAGTCAAACCCGTACAATCACGAAAAGCGGTAACACCAATATATTTTACTCCATCAGGAATAATAACAGAAGTCAAACTTGTGCGGTTAGCGAATACATATTCTGCAATACCTGCGGTATTATCACGAATAGTAATTTCCCCTTCAATCGAAAGAGCACACCCCACAACCCAATTATCTACATAGTAAATACCCTTATTTTTTTCAATTATCTTATCGCAATTATTGAAGGCCAAAAGGCCAATGTTCGTTATGCTGTCGGGAATATTGATAGATTCCAGGCTTACGCAATCATAAAAAGCTCTATCACCTATGCTGGTAATGCTATCTGGAATACCTATGGATTTCAAACCGGTACATTGATAAAAGGCCGATGAATCAATGTTTGTCACCAATTCACCTTGATGTATTGGAGGAATGACAATATTTTTGCTTGTACAAGTTCCTCGACCACTGACGGAACAAGTTCCATCACCGTTTGAGGTGTATTCCAAACCAACAGATGCCAATGATTCGATTGTTTGGTAAATGACATCCCCACATTCTTTACATGTAGTATATTTCGTGCCTGTAGCCTCCCAGTCTGGATCTTTTTCAATGATCCATTTACCCGGTGTATGCCCTGTCGCTTGTATTGAACGCGAAATACTGATATATGAATTGCACACCAAGCAGTAAGAAGCATCTGTTTTGCCCGCAGTTGTACAGGTCGGTTCTATTCCGGAGATGATTTGTTCGGTATGCCCTATAGCTGGAATCGTCTCCTGCATCCGTAACGTTTCACCACAATCCTCACACCGTTCCCCTTCAGTCAACCCCGTCTCGGTACAAGTAGGTGCAACAGCATCCAAAACCACTACTTCATGTATGTGAGCTGTAGTCTCTTCCTCGGTAGTCACTTCTTCCGTAACCGGCTCCGTTATCACCTCGGTCTCCGGCCCCTCCGTATCCTGCGTCATAACCACATAGCACTCCTCAATCTTCTCGGCGCTATCCTTATACCCATTCAACGCCTTAAAAGCCTCGATGGCCTCCCCATACTTCCCTTCTGCCATCAGGGTCATCGCTATCCGATACTCCTGCTCCAGCATATTCTCTTGCGCCGTTCGGTTCGCAGCATCCACGAATTGGACATAGACGAACATACCCGCAAAAAGCACGACCACCGCCGCCGCGATCCCGATCATCAGTGGGATCTTTCTCTTCTTCTTCGGAGGTTTTGGGGGGATATATAAATTTTTCGACTCCACCGCAGGCGACGGAGTCACGTGCTCGTTCGGTTCCTTTTTGGCCATATTCTTCCTCATTCCACCGCGCAAGCGGCATTTTTTCACTGACCGCATTATAGCACACTCATCGGCTTTTGTCAAGTATCCCCGCCCGCAAAGGAGCAAGGGGAACTCCCTTCGGAATTCCCCTTGAAATCTATAAATCAGGAATTATACGTCCCCTCGGTAGACGAGAACACGGCCTCGATGCCCTCCTTGCGGCGGGAGGTCTTGACGTGCTCAAAGAGCAGGTCGCGGTATTTCTCCTCGTCCAGAGGCAGGGTTACGGCCTCGCCCGTCCAAGCGGAGAGGTGCATGGCGTTGGAGATGGTCAGACCGTTGATGCCCTCGCGGCCGTCGGCCACCAGAGGCTCATCGCGGAGGATAGCGCCCGCAAAGGCGTTGAGCACGCCCACGTGCTGGGGATTCTGGCCGTCGGTCTCCACTTCCACACGCTGAGCGCGGGGAGCGGCAAAGGCGGAGGTGTTGGTCGCCGAGAACACAGGCTCGGGAGTGTCCAGCTTGATGAGGGTAATGGAACCGCCGTCGGTGATGATGGTACCGCCCTCGCAGACGATCTCCAGACGGTTGGTGCCGGGGGCGTCGCCCGTAGTGGTGATGAAGGTACCCGTTGCGCCGTTTTCGTACTCTACGTAAGCGGTTACGTCGTCCTCTACCTCGATGTCGTGCCACTTACCAAAGTGCATCTTGACGTCGATAGTCTTGGGCATACCGCAGATCCACTGCCAAAGGTCGAGGTTGTGGGGGCACTGATTCAGCAGCACACCGCCGCCCTCGCCCGACCAGGTCGCTCTCCACGCGCCCGAATCGTAGTAGGCCTGGGGTCTGTACCAGTTGGTGATGATCCAGCTCGTGCGCTTGATGGCGCCCAGCTCACCGGAATCCATGATCTCCTTGACCTTGCGGTAGATGTGGTTGGTTCTCTGGTTGAACATCATACCGAACTTCAGCTCGGGGTGCTGATCCGCCTCAGCCATCATTTCCCGAACCTGCAGAGTGTACACGCCCGCGGGCTTCTCGCACATGACGTGGAGCCCGGCCTTCATGGCCTTCATAGCGTACTCGGGGTGGCCGTAGTGGGGGATGGCAATGATGACGGCATCGACGAGGCCGGAATTGAACATCTCGTCGCCATCGGCAAAGGTGGCAATATCGGGATAGCTGATATCAGGCTTATGCTTGCGGTGCTCGGAGAGACGACCCAGGGCGAACTCCAGGCGCGCGGGGTTGGTATCGCATACCGCAGTGATCTCGATCTCGGGGGTCTTTCCGTTGAGATAGTTCTCCAGGTGTCCCGATCCCATATTACCGATACCGAGAATGCCAAGTCTTACTTTTTTCATGATGCTATTTCCTTTCTTGTATGTGGTGGTTGAAAAATAGACTCTGTTTTCAATTTGGGTTTGTAGGGCAGGGGTTTCACCCCTGCACCCCACCAAGAACCTTTTTGAAAAAA
>JAZRIF010000058.1:0-3557 GCA_045645165.1 Eubacteriales bacterium | reverse complement strand
ACTTCTACAATCATGAACGTATCCAACTCAAAACAAAACTGACACCACTCGAAAAGCGATGTCAGTTCGTTGCCTAATTGTTAAATATCCTACCCTCATGGGGCTTTTTGTACTGTCCGTACAATTTGGGGCAGTTCACTGATGCGAGGGGCTTTGTTTGTGCTTATTCCGGAATCAATCTTCCTTCTTTTTGAGCGCCACAGCGGCGGCAGCAGCGGTCAGTACGATAGCCGAAGCAGCAGCCACGGAGGACTTGCAACCGCCGGTAGCAGGCTCGGTATCACCCTCGACGGGGATGGTATCGGGGGCTACGGTGTCGGCGGGAGCCTGAGTGGAAGGCTGAGTCTCGGGATCGGCAGGCTGAGTCTCGACAGCCTGAGTCTCCTCGTCAGCAGAATCGGAAGCCAGCACGTAGCTGTACTTGAAGCGTCCGCCGGGAGCGACGTCACCCGAGATGTAGAAGTCCATGATGTCACCGGAGAACTTCTCGTAGTCACCCTCGTCGTGGACGTTGTCGGTCCAAGAGAAGTTGATGGTGAAGTCGTTGCCGGTCAGGCCCAGATCAGCCTTGGCGATCTTGACGGTCATGTAGCGGCCGTCTACCTTGTACTCGACGTCAGCAACCTTCACGGTGTCATAGCTGCCGTCGGTGTTGAACTTCTCCAGCACCAGAGTCTTCTCGGAAGCGGCGGTCTTGTTCACCACGAAGTCGAAGGTGTTCCAGCCCAAGTTGGACTGGTCGGCGTCGATGTAGAGGTTCATCCAAAGCTTATCGGTGTAGGAAGTGATATTCTCGGCGCACTCCACGAGGAAGTACACGTAATCGTTATCACGAGCTACCTGAGCGCCGATGATGTCGTTACGACCCGAGGTCTCGGTGTAGTGAAGCTCACCGTAACCCGCGGCATCACGATCGTCGGTATTGCCGATGTAAGCACCATAGTAGGGGGCAACGTCTTTCCACTGGTCGTAGCCGGCACTCAGATCGATGGTCTTGGACGCGGAAGGAGTGGGAATGGGTCTCGCGCCCTTGTACTGACGGACAAAATTGACCAGCTGGTAGTAGTAGTGATCCTGCAGCGCACCCTTGGTGGGCTCGATATCACGGGAGTACTCATCGTTGTACTGGTCGGGGAATGCGTTTTCCACGGCGGCGGGGCCCGACTCAGGCCATACCTCGTAGCGGCCTACACGGAATTCGTTCCAACCCGTCACAAAGACGACTCTGGGATCCACTTCCAGCGCGTACTTCCACTGCTCAGCGAAGTTGTAGCCCCACTTGGAGGCCTCAGCGCCCTCCTTAACGTAGCGATCCTTATACTCAGAGGTGTAAGAACGGCCTGCGATGTTGTTACCGCTCATAGCGGCCAGAGCCTTATTCTCGTAGTCGTGGTTCATACCGATACCGACAGTCATCTGCTCTACGACACCCGCTTTCTCGTCAGCACGGTTGGCGTAATACAGCGCCTGAGGATACATGGACAGCCATCCCCAGCTCTGGTAATTCGTCTTATCCACCACGTAGCCGGGCTGACCTGCACGGAAGGTGAAGAAATTGGAGATCTCCTTCTCGATGGGCGACTTGTTGGCGTCGAAGGAACCCTTGATGGCCATGAGCATGGGCTTATCGTCCCAGTAGAACCAGAGGTTCTGGAACTTCCCTGCGCGGAAGACGTCCAGATAGAGGGACTGCACCTGGGTGTTGGTATAGTTCTTATCCCAGAAGGGCAACATGAAGGATACCTTAGGTGCCTTGAGACCGTCGTTCATGGCGTCGGTCCACTCCTCCATGAGAGGAGTGTAGGCGTTGCGCCAAGTCATTTCGGCGTTGGTGTTATCGGTGAAGATGACGTCCACACCGGCATTGGCCAGAAGCTCGGCCTGCTTGCGGAGCACCCACTTATCGTCGCCGCGGTAGTAGCCGTAGATGGACTCATTCCACCAGTAGGAGTAGGTGTTGTTCCAGACAGGGTTATCCCAATCCCGCATAGCCTCGGGGTACTTCTCGGAATACTCCTGCACGTTCACGGGAACGTGGGTGGTGAAGCCGTCGATGTGCCAGGTCCAGTAGAACATGGCCAGGGTCTTGTCGTCGCGAAGACCGCCGACTTCCTTATTGGTCAGGGATACGCGGCCCAATCCGTCGGTAAACACCCAGGTGTCGGGCATGACAGGATGGGTGTAGATGAGGCTATCCTCGGGGATCACGTAAGCGGGAGGAGCGACGTGATCGCCGGTGACGGTGTCTTCAGGCTTGGAGCAATCCATAAAGTACGCCTCCTTTTCTTGGTTGAAGATGACCTGCATGACGGGGTACTGTACGTTGTTCTCCACGGGGAAGCCGTCGCGGTAGACGTAGCCCTTGAAGTTCTGTACCGTGTTGTACACGTACATAGCAGGCGCCTTGGTGAAGTTCTCGGCCAAGAAGAGATAATCACCCGCGGGAACCTCGTCAAAGATTACGCCCTGCATGGCGTTGTCCACAAGTGTGAGGTGTCCCTTGGCCACGGGAGCCTCAGCCACAGTCTTAGCGTAAGTTCCCTTCCAGGCGTAGACGTTCATGTCGATCTCAATATCGGTGGCGTGGTAGGTTGCCATCTTGAACTGTACGCCCACGAAGGAGGAAGCCACGTTCAGACGCATACCGAAGGCGCTGTTCATGTTGAACACGCCCTCGCCGGACTGACCCGTGTAAGGGTATACGATGTTGCGGATATCCCCGGAGGGCTCACAGGTGCCGAAGGGCTCTGCGGGTTCTTCGGTAAAGCGGATCTTCAATTCAGGTTCTCCTCTCTGCTCAACGCCGTTGATATACAGGAAGCCCTTGGAGTCAGTGGGGCTGGAATTGGTCCACACGCCCACATCGGCGCCGCCGTCCGCGATGTGGAACAGGTACTCGCCTGCGGGCTGGGCATCAAATTCTACCCAATGGTACTGACCATCCGTCAAGGGCTTGAACTCCTTGGAGGCGATGGGGGTAGAATTTACGGTTTTGTCGTAGTTTCCTGCCCACTTGTAGATGTACAGGGTAGCGTAGGAGTCGGGTTTGGTCCAGGTGGGCATACAGAAACCGAAGCCCGTAAACTCACCGTTCACCATGGCGCGGTAGGAGTAGGTTTTACCCACGCGGAGGGGCTCGCGGTTACCCGTACCGTTCTGGATGCTGACATCAGCAACCGCGCTGACGGGAATAATCGCGGCAAAAATCGCAGCCATCATCGTCACGCACAGCAAAAGTGCCAGAATGCGTTTGGAGAAATTATGTTTCATTTCGTTGTCTCCTTTCAGACAGGGGATGTGAATATTGTACCATACCACTCGTTATTCGTCAATAAGTTTTTGGAAATTTGTGCAAAAAAACAAGAAGATCTCTCGCGCACAGCGGGGGATCTTCAAATTTGGGTTTGTAGGGGAGCGTGGAGAACGGCCTCCGGCGGCTTAAACCCTTCTTGAAAGAAGGGTTTAAGAATCCCAAGAACTTTCAAAAAGGATTATTTGACAATGTTTTTGAAAGTTTTGGGGGTCAAGCCCCTTTTTCAAAAGGGGCTTGCGGGGGG
>JAZRIF010000057.1:0-7539 GCA_045645165.1 Eubacteriales bacterium | reverse complement strand
GAGGGGGCAAAGCCCCCTCGATAAACCCAAATTTGAAATACTCCGAACAATTCTGACAACGAAAGGCAGGCTGCCATGAAGATCACCCTCCCGTTTCCCATTGCTATCTCCGATCTTGCATCTATGGCAGGAGGCGAGTTTATCAGCCACGGTGTCCACGAGCGAGTGGGGATCACCCACATCTGCACCGACTCCCGCGAGGCCGACGTGAACACCCTGTTCTGCGCTATCCGCGGAGAGCGGGTGGACGGGCATGATTACATGACCAAGGCCTCCGATCTGGGATGCGCCGCCTTTCTCTGTGAGCGAGTGCCCGAACATGCTCCCCTTGCCGCCTACGTCGTGGTAGAAGACACGGTAGCCGCCCTGTCGGCTCTGGCTCTGTCCCGCCGCGAGGGGGAGAGGCAGGCACTGGAGGTAGTCGCCATCACGGGCAGCGTGGGTAAGACCACCACCAAGGAAATGACCGCCGCTGTGCTTACGCAGGGAAAGAAGCTTTTCAAAAAGGATGGCAATTTCAATAGCACCATAGGTTTGCCGCTGTCCTTCATGGAGATATGCTCCTCTGTCGAGTGTGCCGTTCTGGAAATGGGCATGAGCTCCCGCGGGGAGATCGCCTCCATGACTGAGGCGGTGCGCCCCGACATCGCCGTCATCGCCAACGTGGGCTCCTCCCATTTGGAATATCTGGGCACTCGCGAGAACATCGCCCGCGCCAAGTTGGAGATCGCCCAAGGCTTGAGAACGGGAGGGGTTCTGCTCATCAATGGCGACGAGCCTCTGCTGGCTTGCCTCGGACAGGACTTCGGGGAGGATCTCCCCGTGATTCCCGAGGGCATCCGTACTCTGCGCGTGTCCCTTGCGGGATCGACCGAGGCGGACTACGCAGCCCGGAACATCGCGGTTCGGGACGGAGGCATGGCCTTTGATCTGGCGACTCCCGACGGACTTTGGCAGGATCTGTGGATCCCCGCCGTGGGCGAACATTTGGTCTGGGCGGCTTCCTTTGCCGCCGCCGTGGGTCAGCTTTCGGGGCTGACCGAAGGACAAGTCAAGGCAGGCCTTGCCACCTACCGCCCCGCCGATATGCGGCAGAATACACGAACTGTGGGTGGTATCACGGTCATCGAGGACTGTTACAACGCCGCCCCCGAGTCCATGAAGGCCGCGCTGAACGTACTGCACCTGACCGCCGCTTCTGTCCCCGATTCCCGCCGTATCGCGGTGCTGGGGGACATGAAGGAGCTGGGAGAGAATACCGTCGCCCTGCACAGGGGCGTGGGGAAGGCTTGCGCCGACAAGGGCGTGGACTTGCTCATCACCGTGGGCGAGCTGGGCGCCGAGATCGCCCGTGGGGCGTTGGAGGCGGGAATGCCCGCCGAGGCGATTCATATCACGGGCGGGGCGGACACCTACGCCGATACCGCCGCGTACTTGGGCTCGCTTTTGCAGGCAGGGGACTGCGTGCTGTTCAAGGCCAGCCGCTCCATGGCCTTGGAAAAGATCGCAGAGGCTGTGACGGGTAAACTGAATCACTGACAAGACGAAATACTACGTTGGATAAAAGGGAAGGACTACGGATATGGAGAACGCTTACACAGTCTTTTACAGAGAAAATTTCTACATCCTCCTGGGGATCATGGGGGTAGCGGCTTTTCTGCTGACCCTGCTCTTCGGGCGTATCGCTCTGCCCATCCTTCGCGCGAAAAAGGCGGGACAGCCCATCAATGAGTACGTGGAGGCACACAAGTCCAAAGCGGGTACCCCCACCATGGGCGGTATCGCCTTCGTTCCCGCATTCCTCGCGGTCATGCTGGGCTTTATGGTCTACCTTGTTGTGACCTATGGTTGGGACTCTCCCCTCATGCCCATCGCTCTGGTCTGCCTGTACGCCCTGGGAAACGCCGCCATCGGCTTTGTGGACGACTATTTCAAGCTCCTGCGCCGCCACAATGAGGGTCTGACCGAAAAGCAAAAGTTCCTTTTGCAGGTTGCTCTGGCCGCCGCTTTTATTCTCATGATGGAGATTACGGGCAATCTGGAAACGGCTCTGCATATTCCTTTCTTTGACGTGTCCTGGGAGCTGGGTTGGTTCTCTCTCCCGCTATACCTCATCGTTATGGTAGGCTTCGTCAACGCCACCAACATCACCGATGGTCTGGACGGTCTGGCTTCCTCCATTTGCGCCACGGTGGCGGTCTTTATCATAGCGTTCTCGGTGTCCGAATGGTATCTGTGGTCGGATGGCACCACCGATATCGTGGGCTTCATGGGCGCGACTCTGTTGGGCTGTGTGCTGGGTTTCTTGATGTACAACCACCACCCTGCCAAGATGTTCATGGGTGACACGGGATCCCTGTTTCTGGGAGCTGTCATCATGGGTTGCGGCGTGATGGTGGGAGAACTGCTCCTTTTCGTTCTGGCGGGCTTTATGTTCGTCATTGAGATGCTTTCCAGCCTGCTCCAGCGCACCTACTACAAGCTCTCCCACGGCAAGCGTATCTTCAAGATGGCACCCCTCCACCACCACTTCGAGAAGTGCGGCTGGAAGGAGTGGGATATCGTATTCCTGTTCACGTTCATATCCCTTATATTCTGCATGCTGGCCTGGTTTGGGCGATAAATTGCAGTTTATCGGTCTGTGACCGATAAACTGCGAATGCAAAATGCAGAATGCAGAATGCAGAATGAAGAATGGAGGAAATCTTTTCGCCGAGGCGAAAAGATAATGCATGGTATCCGTAGGTGTTTGCATATCCGAAAGCTCTTTGTCCCCTATAGGGAATTCTGCGTTCTGTCAAACCGCTTTCTTCCCTTACCATAAAACACATTTTGCCATCGGCAAAATGTTTCATTCATTCTGCATTTTGCATTTTGCATTCTGCATTTTGCATTCTGCATTTCGCTGAGCTTCGCTCAGCGATAAACCCAAATTTGAAAAGTCACGAAAGAGAGGTGACCGTTTTCCATGAAATTCAAGTTTCCCCATCCCGATTGGTCTCGCGTCAAGAAGCAACTGAAACGGTACACCCCCAATAAGTCGGGTGTTAAGAATCTCGGTGAGGACGTGGAGCACGGCCTGGACGCCATCAGCGACCGCATCGACAGCGCCACCGAACACAACGACCCCATCTACTCCGAGCCCGTTTACAAGAAGCCCAAGCCTGTGGACACCTCGGACTTGGTGCTGACCCGCGGCCCCATCGACTATTCCTTCCTGTTCATCGTAATCGCCCTGTGCCTGTTCGGCGCGCTGATGGCCTACAGCGCCAGCTCGGTCTACGCCGCCCAGTACCACGATGACAGCGCCTACTACATCAAGCGCCACATTCTCTATCTGGTGCTGGCCACCGCCGTAACGGTGCCCTTTGTGTGGAAGGCGCGGCCTTGGTTCTGGCGGTTCTTCGGCGTGGCCTCCTACGGCATCTCGGTGGTTCTGCTTCTTTTGGTGCTGATCATCGGCTCCAGCTACGGCTCGGGCGCGACGAGATGGATCCAGCTCGGCCCCATCTCGGTTCAGCCCTCCGAGATTGCCAAGATGGCGGTGATTCTGTGTATCGCCCTCATCATGAGCAAGTATGAGCGGCAGATTGCCGCCCGTCAGCGCTTCGGCGGTCAGTTCGTCTACGGCGTGCTGTACCCCATGATCGTTTTCGGCTTCATTTGCGGTCTGGTCATGCTGGAGCATCACCTGTCGGGTATCATCATCATTGGTCTTATGGGTCTTGTGACCATGTACATCGGCGGAACCGACAAGAAGTGGTTCCTCTACCTTTTTGCCATCGGCGGCACCGCCGTGGTGCTGGTTCTGTTGGTTTCGGACTACGCCATGCTCCGCGTGACCACTTGGCTCAACATTGAAAACGTGGACCCTCTGGGCTCTGCATGGCAGACCCTGCAGGGACTGAACGCCATCGGCTCGGGCGGCTTCTTCGGCCGAGGACTGGGCAACAGCCAGCAGAAGTACGGCTACGTCTCCCAGCCCCAGAACGACTTCATCTTCACCATCGTCTGCGAGGAGCTTGGGTTTGTGGGCGCTCTCGCCGTGGTGCTTCTGTTCGGACTTCTGGTCTGGCGAGGCTTCCGCATTGCCGCCAAGGCACCCGACAAGTTCACCTCCATCGTGGTCTACGGCCTCATCGCCAAGGTGGCGCTCCAAGCCATCCTCAACATCGCCGTAGTCACCAACTCCATTCCCAATACGGGTATCGCCCTGCCCTTCTTCTCCTCGGGCGGTACGTCGCTGATCTTGCAGATCTTTGAGATGGGCATTATCCTGTCGATTTCAAGATATTCCTATCAGAAGAGATGAGTTGGAAATGCAAAATGCAAAATGCAAAATGAATGAAGCGTTTTGCATAGAGCAAAACGCATTTTTATGGTAATGGGAAGAAAAAGGTTTGACGGAAAGCATGACCCCCTATAGGGGACAGCGAGTTTTTTGGATATCCGAATACCCACGGATACCACCCACAATCTTTTCGCCATAGCGAAAAGTTCCTTCATTTTGCATTTTGCATTCTGCATTCTGCATTCCGGGCGAAAGCCCAACTTCCCCATTTTATTCACGCAAAGGAGTCGCCCGTATGCGCATTCTCATGACAGGCGGCGGCACGGCGGGGCACGTCAATCCCGCGCTGGCCATTGCCGCGACCATAAAAGAAAAGCAACCCGATGCCGAGATTGCCTTTGTGGCTTCGGCTCTCCCCCGCGACAAGGCCAACGACCTGGTGCCCCGCGCGGGGTATCCCCTCCATACGGTGCATATTCAAGGCCTTACGCGCCCCGTGTGGTCGCCCTCTAACCTGAAGCTTCCCATCCTGATGGTGAAATCCAAGGGGGAAGCAGGGAAGATCATCGACGAGTTCAAGCCCGACCTCATCGTGGGTACGGGTGGCTTCGCCTGCTGGCCTACCTGCCGCATGGGCATCAAAAAGGGCATTCCCACCGCCCTCCATGAGTCCAACGCTATCCCCGGCAAGGCCGTGCAGAAGCTGAAGGATAAAGCCGATCTGGTTATGGTCAACTTTGCCGCCACCATCGACCGCCTGGGCAAAAACGACGGGCGCATCATCCGCGTGGGCAACCCCATGATGCCCGGCTTTGCTACGGTCTCCCGCGAGGAGGCCAGACGGCAGCTGGGGCTTTCTCCCACGGATCTGTACGTGCTGTCCTTCGGCGGCAGTTTGGGCGCGGAATACGTCAATGATGCCGTGGTGAAGCTGGCGGCAGAATTGACCGCCAACAGCCGCGTCAAGCTGCTCCACGCCGCCGGTAAGCGGGACTATGACCGCATCCGCGCCGACTGGGACAAGACCGCCGCCGGGGGCTGTGACCGCATGACTCTGGTGGATTACATCTACGATATGCCCGTCCGTATGGCCGCCGCCGATCTGGTCATCTCCCGCGCGGGTGCTATGTCCATTTCGGAGCTGGCGCTGACGGGGAAGGCCGCCGTGCTCATTCCGTCTCCCTATGTGGCTGAACAGCATCAACTCAAAAATGCCATGGCTCTCGTGGGGGAGGGCGCCGGGGCGTGCGTGGAGGAGCATACCCTTCCCGACGGCACCCTGACCAAGCGAGTTTGCGATCTCTTGAACGATGAGGTAGCTCGCGCTGAAATGGGAGTGCGGATCCGCGATGGGTTTGCCTGTCCCGATGCCAACGAGCGCATCTATACAAGTCTTATGAAAATTGTAAAATCGTAAAATCTTGCTAAAAGGAAAAGCAAAGAGATATGAAAAAGATGCGAATTCCGCGGCTGACGAAGCCTCGTTCCTTTGAGGAAAAGTTTCCTTTGGAGGGCGAGTTTTTCGGAAGTCAGGAAAAGAAGAAAAATCTGTCGACTCGGCGGGCGGTGAAGATCCTCGTCGGGATGCTGGGCGGTGTTGTGTTGATGAGCATCGTGCTCCTGATCAGCGGTATCTGGCGAGTCTCGGAGATTCATGTTGCGGACGGACAGCTTTACACGGCATCCGTTGTCAAGGAATATGCGGATATCCATACAGGGGACAAAATGCTGGGCTTTGACAGCGCGGCTGTGGTGAAACGGCTCAAGGTGGGTCTTCCGCTTTTGGAGAACATTCGGGTACGTAAGCACCTGAACGGGCAGATCACCATTACCTTCGAGGAGATCACCTCGGTCTACTACACCCGACACAACGTGAACTACTACTTTATTTCCGGCGAGGACGGCCTGTCCTCGAAACGGGGCGGGGAAGTGCTGGGCGTCTTTGCCAATGCCAATGAGGCAAGACGGGTCGGTGCGATCTACGTTGGACTTCCGGAAGCCGCGCGGGTACGGGTTGGGGAAAGACTGTCCTTTATCAATCTGCCCTATGAGCCGGATTCCGTGTCGACGGATTCGGTGGACTACGAGTTGGAGACGGACGAACCCAAGGTCGAGTATGCATATGTATACGATTTTTTGAACACGTTGATGGAATCCCCGCTGGCTCCGCGGGTGACGGGGATGGAGTTGGGGGATCGCTTTGATCTGTACTTCGTGCTGGATGGACGGATCAAGGTGCGCGTCGGCGGCATGGAGGAGTTGGATCGGAAGCTGGATCTGACGAATCGAGTGCTGGAAGATCGCGCAGGAAGCGGCAAGGATGACGGTAGTCTGCCGGTTCTTGTGGACGTATCCGATCCTACCCGCATCATCCACCGCGCCTCTCCCGATATTGTACTGCCCGATTGGGCGCAAAACCCCGCTTGAGCGGGGTTTTCCTATGGAACGGCACATCCAATATGTAAACTTTTATTGAACTTACAAAAAACTATTGCATTTTTGCAGAAAAAAGTATATTATATAGATATGGTATAGAATCCTGCCCGAAAATGGCGGGATGAGATGCGCGGACCCGCTTTTTGGGTGAGCGGATCGCGCCAATACATCATTTCGTATTCGTAAATGTAAAATTCGGGAGGAAGAAACAATGACCTTTGAATACGACGATAACTATGAGTCCGGTGTAAAGATTAAGGTAATCGGCGTCGGCGGCGGCGGTAATAATGCCGTTAACCGTATGATCGCTACGAACATTAAGGGTGTGGAGTTCGTCTCCATCAATACTGACCGTCAGGTGCTCCGTCACTCCGACGCCTCTACCCAGCTCGTCATTGGCGAGAAGCTGACCAACGGCTTCGGCGCCGGCGCCAATCCTCAGATCGGCGCGAGAGCCGCCGAGGAGTCCATCGAGGAGATCAAGGAGATCCTGGAGGGCACCGATATGGTGTTCATCACTGCCGGTATGGGCGGCGGCACCGGTACGGGCGCAGCTCCCGTGGTGGCTCGCGTGGCCCACGAGATGGATATTCTTACCATCGGTATCGTGACCAAGCCTTTCGATTTTGAAGGCAAAAAGAGAATGACTCAGGCTGAAGAAGGCATCAAGGTGCTCTCTGAGTACGTTGACTCTTTGGTCGTAATCCCCAATGAGAGATTGAAGCTCGTTTCCGAGAAGAAGATCACCCTGTTCAATGCATTCGAGATTGCAGACTCCGTTCTTGCAGACGGTGTTCAGTCCATCTCCGAGT
>JAZRIF010000056.1:0-3151 GCA_045645165.1 Eubacteriales bacterium | reverse complement strand
GTCTCGCCGTCAAATGCCTTGGATACCCCACGCAGGGAAATGAGTATCTCTTTTTCCATGTCGCATAAAATCTCCTTTGGAGGGTACGTAGTATCTGCGCGTTTCCCGTCACGCGGCAGGCTCTTCAGCGTTGCTGCAGGCACCCCAAGGGGTGTGGGTAAGCGCCTATCCTGTCTCGCGTGCATACTGTCCGCAAATTCAGTATTATTGTAGCAGAAAACCGCAAAAAATGCAATATCTTTTCCGCTTTTTCTGCGATTTTTTTGAAAATTCGTCATTCAATCCAATTTTTGGGGGAGATTTCGCCGTTTTTCACAAAAATCACGGACTTTCATCGTGATTCCGACGATTTCACCCCAAAAACAGGTAACTTTTCATGCTTTTTCTTGCGTGGGAAGCCTTGACAAGCGGGAATGTCTGTGCTATAATGACAAAAAAAGGAAAACAAACAGGCGTCCTCAATCCGCCCGTTACAGAGAAAGGATATACCTATGAAACGCACTGCATGGATCATTGTCTGCCTGCTCGTTATGGCAACCCTGTTGCTGGTGGCTTGCGGCAAGAACGAGACCCCCGACACCGAAGCTCCCGTCACCTCTGCGGATACCCAAGCGCCCGCCGTATCGGGTGAAGATGCCACCGAGGCCGCCACGGTTCTCGACGAGGTTGTGACCGAGCCTGCCGAGACCTCCGCTACTCCCGAGGAGACCACCGCTGCTCCCGAGGAGACCACCGTCTTTGAGCTGCCCGTGGTCAATCCCGATGAGGCTGCCTCGGCCGGTCTGCCTACCGATGCCCAGTCTTATACCGTCGGAGGGGAGACTCCCGCAAATGACCCCAAGGCGCAGTACGACTACCTGACGGTTTACGCCCACGCCTACGAGGACAAGACTTTCACGCTGTATGGCAATATCGGTAAGGACGACCGTGGGAATATCACCCTGTCCGTAGGGGATGGAATGTCCTTCGCGGTCTACTTCGACGGCGTAAGTGAGCCCACGGTTGGTTCTTACGTTAAGGTGGACGCGGTCTTTGCCAAAACCGTTGACCGTGGGGAGTACGTGGATTTCGGTTGCTTTACCATGATGGCCACCGCCTGTGAGGTTCTGGGCGAGGCTAAGGGCCCCAACGGCGGCAAGCTCATGTACGTTACCGCTTCCTCCCTCAACGTTCGCTCCGAGCCCGATTCCTCCAAGGATAACAAGGTAGGTCTTCTCAACAACGGTGATATGGTGGAGGTTCTGGAGACAGGCTTTGGCGCTGACGGCAACTGGTGTAAGATCACTTTTGATTGCGATGCGGGGTATGCCTACATCAGCATGAAGTACGTGTCCGAGACCAAACCTTAATGGCTTTTCAAAGGCGGCTCCGATGGAGCCTCCTTTTCCTATGAGAAAATATGACGGATCCTGTAAAAACGGGGAAGGATCTATTGACATTTCAACGTCCGTGTGTTATAATGCAATCAAGGGGCATACCACCCCCGGGGACGGCACCCATCACAAAAAACAGCGAATCGGTAAAATAGGTAACGGCATACCGCGCCGGCACCAAAACCAACTGAATAGGGGGAGACACCCATTGCAAAAAGACGGAAAACCGCAAGTCGAGGTATCCGCACCGCAGAAATGCGTACAGGTGACGGATGAAGCCGGAGGCGAGTATGAAGCGACCTATCCAAAGAGAGCCCGAGGGCTCGTTAAACACGGCAGGGCACGCTTCACAGACGATAGCCAAACCGCAATCATACTGACGTGTCCGCCGAATCAAGATATGATTTTGGAGGATAACACCATGAACGAACAGATCAAGAATACCGAAGTGACCGAAAGCGCCGCAGTTGAAACTCCCGCGACTGAGAAGTACACCTATGAATACGCTCTGAAGCAGATCGAGCAGATCACCAACCAGGTCGATCACATCCATCTGGCTATTTCCAATCTGGGAGCCTTACATAATGAGGCGACTCCCACAGGCGGCTCTGCCGAGAGCGTCGCCCACGGCATTGCCGACGTGGTGAGATGCCGCGAGACCACGGCACAGAGACTCATCGACTTCTATGCGAAAATGTATGAGGATCTCAAGCCTCGTACCCAAATGCAAACGGCAAATCGCGTTGAGTTTATGAACTGGGTTCGCGATTGCATCGCCGCTTCGGAACCCGGTATTGACCTTCCCGACTTTGAAAAGCTCTGGAAAATCTTTGGTTAATTTCGCAATATGCCCCCGCCGCAAGGCGGGGGTATACTTTTTCCTCCCCACAAAATTCCCCAACCCCCTTGCATTTTTCGCCCGAATATGCTATAATAGCCGTATTACATGCAATATTCCATATCTGACCGACAAAAGGAGAATCCTTATGCATATCACCATTACGGGTAAGCTGGGCAGCGGCAAGTCCACCGTTGCCAAGAAGCTGGTTGAGCTGTACGGCTTCGAGATCTTTTCTACGGGCGCCATCCTCCGCGCCGCCGCCGCCGAGCGAGGCATGGATCTGCTGGACCTCAACAAGGAACTCAATTCCAAGCTGGACTCTGACCGCAGCATGGACGATCTCATCGACAACACCACCATCCGCGTGGCCTCCGAGCGTAAGGACGACAAGCTCATTTTCGACTCCCGCATGGCGTGGCACTTCGTTCCCGGCGCATTCAAGGTCTTCGTCACCGTAGACCCCCGCGTAGCCGCCGAGCGTGTTATGAAGGACCCCCGTCCCGGTGAGCCCGCCGAGGACGTGGACGAGCTCTGCGCCGAGCTGGTGGAGCGCAGTAAGGTGGAGCAGGCTCGCTTCCAGTACCTCTACGGCGTGGACTACTACGACTACAAGAACTTCGACCTGGTGGTGGATTCCTCCACCCGCACCCCCGATGAGGTGACAGCCATCGTCTGGGAGTACTTCAACGCCTTTATGCAGGATCCTGCGGCGTACGAGCATACCGAGCTTCTGTAAATATTGGTAAAACATAGAAAAGCATGACACGAAGAAGGGAAGCGTGGCATGCTTTTTCTGTAAATTGGGGTTTGTAGGGGAGCGGGGAGGACGCCTGGGGGAAACTTCTTGAAAGCCTCCTCGCTTCGCTCGGTGCAAGTTTGCTTTCAGCAAACATTGCGAAGTTTCCCCCAGACCCCTTTTCAAGAACTTTCAAAAAAG
>JAZRIF010000055.1:0-6875 GCA_045645165.1 Eubacteriales bacterium | reverse complement strand
GCCACGTCGGTTATATGGGGGGCGGAGGGGAGTTCGGGGGCTTTCGTGACCACCGTATCCTCCGTGGGGGTCGTATCCCGCAGTATCCATAAGCAGAATCCAACGCCCAGTCCAAACGACACCAGAATCGCGACTACAATGCCGATGATCCACGGAGCTCGGAGTCTCTTCTGCGGCTCGGGCACAATGTATGGATTTTTTGATATCGTTGAATAGACATGCTCGTTTTGTTCGTTCTCGTTCATGTTTGATTCCTCGTTTCGCCGCCGTCGGGGCGGTATCTTTATTCTGCCTCGTATTATAGCACGATTTGGCGGAATTGTCAAGGACTGACAATTCTTTTACGTAAACTGCGCGTTATACAGGGAAGCGTAGAACCCACCCGATGCCAGTAGCTGGTCGTGGGTGCCCGCCTCGGTCACCAGGCCGTCGCGGATGACCAGGATGCGGTCGGCGTTCTTGACGGTGGAGAGGCGGTGGGCGATGACGAAGCAGGTGCGCCCCTTCATGAGCTCGTACAGGGCATCTTGGATCAGCTTTTCGGTGCGGCTGTCCACGGTGGAGGTGGCCTCGTCCAGAATGAGGATGGGCGCGTCCGAGAGCATGGCGCGGGCAATGGTCAGAAGCTGCTTCTGTCCCTTGGAGATGTTCACGCCGTCGTCCGAGAGGACGGTCATGTAGCCCTCGGGGAGGGACTCGATGAAGTGGTGGATGTGGGCGGCCTTGGCGGCTTTGACCGCGTCCTCCATGGTGGCGCCCTCGGTGCCGTATACGATGTTGTCGTAGACGGTTCCGCAGAAGAGCCAGGTGTCCTGGAGCACCATGGTGTAAGCGCGGCGCAGGCTGTCGCGGGTCAGGTCTGTGATCTCATGGCCGTCCACCGTGACCGTGCCGCCTTGCTTATCGTAGAAGCGCATGAGCAGGTTGATGACCGTGGTCTTGCCTGCCCCCGTGGGGCCCACGATGGCGATAAGGTCGCCCTTGTTGGCGTGGAGATTCAGACCGTGGAGGATTTCCCGCTCGGGGATGTAGCCGAAGCGCACATCGGTCATATCCACGACGCCTTGGGTGTCCGTGAGGGTCTTGGCATCGGGTTTATCCGCGGGTTCGGCGGGTTCGTCCAAGAGGTTGAAGATGCGCTCCGCCGCCGATGCCGCCGACTGGAATTCGCTCAAAATATTGGCGAACTCGTTGATGGGGCCTGAGAACTTGCGGGAGTACTGCACGAAGGAGGACACGTCGCCCAGGTTGATCATGAGCAGGGGATGGAGACCCGTGACCGTCAGGGTCATGAGGTAGAAGGCGCCGCCCAGCACCGTGATGAGGGTCAGGGACAGGTTATTGACAAAGTTGACGGTGGGGCCGATGACCGAGCCTTGGTAGTCGGCGCGGTAGTAGGCCTCGCAGGCCTCGCGGTTGTGGACGTCAAAGCGGGAGACAATTTCGGACTCCCCGTGGTAGGCCTTGATGGTGCGGTGACCCGACAGCATCTCCTCGGCGTAGCCGTTGAGCTCGCCCAGCATGGCGGAGCGTTTGCGGAACAGGGGGCGGATCTTCTTGGTCTTGTACCGCGTGAACAGGATGGAAATGGGTACGGTGATGGCGAAGACGCAGAGAAGCAGAGGGGAAATGATGAGCATCATCACAAGAGAGCCCACCACCGTGATGATACTGGCGCAGATCTGCAAGAGATCATGGGACAGGGAAGCGTTGACCGTGTCGATGTCGTAGGAGATGTGGGAGACGATCTCGCCCGTCTGGTGGGTGTCGAAGTAGCCCACGGGTAACTCGGTGAGGTGGGCGAAGACTTCTTTTCGCATGGTGTAGGAGATGCGCTGGCTGATCCAGGCCATGAGCACCGCCAGAACGTAGGACATGACGGCGGAGACGGCGTAGAAGATGATGAGGAGCAGGCAGTAGGTCTTGACGGTGGCGAAATCCACCGCGCCGATGGCGGATGCACCTCCTTCGGCGGCCGCGCCGCCGTCGGCAGTGCCGAAGGGATCAATGGCGTTGATGACGATGCCCGACAGGGCGGGGCCTGCCAGAGCCAGGAGGTTGGAGACCAGCATCATGCCAAAGGCGGCCAGCATGGCCCACTTGTAGTGGAGCATGTAGCGGAGGATGCGGCTCACCACCTTGGTGCGGCGGGTCTTATCCATTTTCTGATTCTGGGCGGCGCGGGGGTCGTTGATGGAACGGCCCATGCCTCGGCCTTGGCCGATGTTTCCGTTATTCAAGGATCGCACCTCCCATCTGGGACTCGGCGATCTCGCGGTACACCGAGCAGGTTTCGTTCAGTTCGTCGTGGGTACCGTACCCGATGACAGCCCCCTGATCCATGACCAGAATGAGATCGGCATGCTTGATGGAGCTGACACGCTGGGCAATGATGACAGTCGTGGCTGTTTGGATCGCGGTATCTTCCCGCAGAGCCGCGCGGAGAGCCACATCGGTCTTGTAGTCCAGCGCCGAGGAGGCATCGTCCAGCACCAGAATGTCGGGATTTCCCGCCAGAGCGCGGGAAATGAGCAGGCGTTGCTTCTGGCCGCCGCTCAAGTTGGTACCCTTCACGGTCAGCTTGTGGTCATAGCCATCGGCCAGCTTGGAGATGAATTCATGGGCTTGGGCCATGGTGGCGGCGTGGACGATCTGCTCGTGGGAAATATCCCGCCCGAAGCGGATATTGTCCTCGATGGTGCCTGCGTAAAGGAAGTCGTTCTGCATGGCTACGCCGAAGCGGGAACGAAGCTCGGCAGGGGTCATGGTGCGGATGTCCTTACCCCCGATGCGGATGGTGCCGCTGTCCTTGGGGACTTGGTAGAACCGCATGAGCAGGGAGAGGAGGGTGGTTTTACCGCTGCCCGTGGCGCCGATGATGCCCAGGGTACCGCCGCGGGGGAGGTCAAAGGAAACGCAGTCGGTGTTGTTGACCTTGCCGCGATAGGAGAAGGTGACGCGCTCGAAGGAGATATAACGGTCGGGATTCTCGGGAAGTGCCAGGGTGCCGTTGGTGGCGGATTCGCTCTCGTCTTGACCCGCCGCATCCAACACCTCGCAGATACGGTTCATGGAGGCGGCTCCCTTGGTGAACATCATGAAGATACGGGTGATGGACAGAAGGGCGTTGGAGAGGATGGTGAAGTACTGGATGAAGGAGATGATGGTACCGGGCTGGCAGGTGCCGTTGTTGACGCGGATGGCGCCCACGAACATCACCGCCACCAGACCGATATTCAGGAACAGGTTGATGAGAGGATTGGACACCGACATATTGGCGGCGGCGCGGAGTCCGTCGCGGACGAGGTTTTGGTTGACCACATCGTAGCGCGCCTGCTCGTACTCCTTGCGGGAGAGGGCCTTGATGACGCGGATGCCTTGAGCATCCTCGCGCACCACTCGCACCATGGCGTCACCCGATTGCTGGGACTGGCGGTAGAGCGGCACGCCCCGCTTGGAGACGATATACACCGTCAGCACGATGAGGGGCATGACCGAGAACATGACCAGAGTCAGTACGGGGTCAAGGGCGAGGGTGATGAGCAGGCCGCCCGCCAGCAAAATGGGGGCGCGGACGCCCAGGCGTTGCATCATACCCACCATGTGGTGGACGTTGTAGGTATCCGAGGTGAGGCGGGATTCCAGAGAGGGCACCGTGAAGGCGTCGGCCTGGGCGCAGGAAAGGCGCATGGTGGAGTCGAAGAGGTCGTGGCGGATGGCGGTGGCCACATCCTTGGCCACAAAGGCCGCCATGCGGTTAGCGACGATGTTGAACACCAGAGCCGCCACGGCGCAGACCGCCATAATGCCGCCCCAGATCAGAATGGAGCGCAGGCCCCCCTTGGTATCCCCGGAATCAGCAAAGTTTCCGATGATATCGTTGAGGATCATACCCAGTATGTAGGGGAGCGCCAGCTCTACCAGCGTGCCCGCAATCTTAATGGTAAGACCTACCGACATACGTCCCGCGAAGGGTTTCAGGTAGGTAAACAGTCGTTTCAAGGATGATCATCTCCTTTTTGAATCAAATGTATAAAATCAAATATCATTATAGCACAAATTCCCCCGCCGTTCAACCCCTTTGCCGAAAAAACATGAATTTGGCGTGGGATGCGGCGGGGGACATACTTATTTGCGCCGCAGACGGGCGATGAAGAAGCCGTCGGTGCGGTTGGCATCGGGGAGCAGGGTGACCATGCCGCCCTCGGACAGAATATCCGAGACGGTGGTATCCTTCGCGGGGAAGGAGAAATCGTAGGGCTCAAATTCGGGATGAGCGGCGAGGAATGCCGTCACAACGTCCTGATTCTCGGCGGGCAGAATGGTACAGGTGGAGTACACCAGCACGCCGCCGGGCTTGAGATACCCCGCAGAAGCCTCCAGAATAGCGGCCTGAATGGCGGGCAGGCGGACGGATTCGGTGAGATCCTTGTGACGGATCTCGGGCTTTTTCGCAATGACGCCCAGACCCGAGCAGGGCACGTCGCAGAGCACGCGGTCGCATTTGCCCAGCAGGGAAGAATCGGGGCCTCGGGCATCCCGCTCGTCAGCGGTGATGATGGAGAGTCCCAGACGCTGTGCGCCCGATTCAATGAGGGAGAGCTTGCTCTTGTGGAGGTCAAAGCTGTGTACCTCGCCTTGGTTCTTCATGGTCAGCGCAATACCGAAGGACTTGGAGCCGGGGCAGGCGCAGGTGTCTACCACCACGTCCCCTGCCTGGGCATCCAGCGCGGCTACGCAGAGCTGGGAGGCCTCGTCCTGAATGAAGAAATCACCCTTTGCGAATGCCTCGGTGTTCGTGATCGCGCCGTCGGGCACGCAGAGGGCGTGGGGGGCGTACAGGGCGGGCAAAACCGTCAAACCCGCCTCGGTCAGAGTGGCGGCCAACGCCTCGGGGGTGGTTTTCTCGGTGTTGACTCGCAGGGTCATGGGGGGCTTGTCTCCAAAGGCGGTCAGGGCCGACACGGCGCGGTCGTAGCCCAGTGCGCTCACGAAAACTTCGCACAACGACAGCGGTACGCCACAGCAGACCGACAGGGTTTTCATGGAATCGGTCAGATCGGGGAAGCGCTCCGACCATGCGGCGGGGGTGGTCAGCCTATTTTCGCGGGGCTGTTTCCCGCCGTCAGGAAGACGGGGCAGGGAAGCTTCAAACCGCAGGTAGGCGCGGAGCACCGCGTTGACGTACCCCGATACCTTGCGGGGAACCAGGGAGACCGTCTCGTCCAGGGCGGCGTGGTCGGGTACGCGATCAAGGTAGATCAGCTGGTAGAGCCCCATGCAAAGGGCGAGACGAACCGTTTCGTCCAACTCCTCCATGGGACGGGAGGAGAATTTCGAGAGCAGGTATTCCAGGGTGGTCTTGCGCTCGGTGACGCCGTAGACCAGGGCGGTGTAGAGGTGGCGGTCGGGGTCACTCATGGGGTAACGGCGCAGGGCGGTGTCCACGGCGATGTTGCCGTACTGTCCTTTTTCCACCGCGAGCAGGGTGTTGAGCGCCAGAGATCTGGGGGTGTGCGCAGGCGTAGGCATGGGTCACTCCTTTCCGTGAGGGTGAGCATCCGCACCCGTCAGCTTCAGTTGATGGTCCTTGCTGAGATCCATCAGGGTTTTGAAGAAAGTCTCCGCATAGCCGCGATAGTCCTCATCAACCAAGCGGGAAACCTCGGCCAGAATCTCCTGCTCGCGAGCAGGGTCGCAGATGGGGAGCCCGTGTTCTTGCTTGTAGGCGGCTACCTCAGCGGCCAAATCCATGCGGCGGCAGAAGGCCTGTGCCATTTGAGTATTCACAGCGTCGATCTCGGCGCGGATCTCTTTGATATCTCTTGCCATGGGATGCTCCTTTCCCCTTGGGGGCTTGGATTTGTCGGAAACTATATTTAAAAATCAGAATGGGGCTTGCCAAGATGGTTGCGGCTGTCCCTTCTCATTGCCCCATCCATTATTTTTTGAAAGTTCTTGAAGGGGGTCTGGGGGGAACTTCTTTCAAGAAGTTCCCCCCAGAGAAGCTCTTATTCCACAGAAATCACGAAATCATACAGGGGCTGACCGCCGTAGAGCAGGTTGCACTCGGCGTCGGGCACCACGGCCTTCATCTTCTCGAAGATGATATTGGCGTTCTCCTCGGTGACCTCATCGCCGTAGAGAACGGTCACGAAGGCGGCGTCGGGGAAGTTGCGGAGCATTTCCAGAATGATGATCTCGTAGTCGGTGCCGGTGTAACCGATCTTACGGTCGCACAGACCCATGTACTCGCCGGCCTTGATGGACAGACCGTCAATGGCGGCGTCCTTTACGGCGCGGGTGACCGACAGGGTGTGTACGCAACCGAAGGTCTCGGTCATGGCGGCGGCGTTGTCGTCGGCAGAGGAGGTCTCGTCAAAGGCCAGCATAGCGGCCATGCCCTCGGGCACACTGCGGGTCTCCAGCACGATGACGCGCTGTGCGGGAGCCAGGCCCTCGGCTACCTCGGCATCAATGATGTCGGCGGCCTGCTTGGCAACCATGATGATGTTCTTGTTGTTGGGCAGAACGAATACCTCGCGGCCGCGGGTCTTGCGGATGGCATCCAGGAGGTTGTCGGTAGAGGGGTTCATGGTCTGACCGCCGGTGACGATCTCATGCACGCCCAGCTCGCGGAAGATGTTGGCGGTACCGTCGCCCAGGCAAACGCCCACGAAGCCGAAGTCCTTGTCGGGGGTCAGATCCACGGGCTTGGTGGACTCCTGGCCGGCGGCGGTGAGGGCGGAGTGCTGCTTCTTCATGTTCTCAATCTTGACGGTCTCCAGATTACCGTACTTGATGGCCTCGGACAGAACGCGGCCGGGGTCGTTGGTGTGGATGTGGAGCTTGATGATCTCCTCGTCGTCCACGAA
>JAZRIF010000054.1:0-7359 GCA_045645165.1 Eubacteriales bacterium | reverse complement strand
GGGGGAACTTCGCAATGTTTGCTGAAAGCAAACTTGCACTGAGCGAAGCGAGGAGGCTTTCAAGAAGTTCCCCCCCAGGCGTTCTTCTGCAAACTGCAAATTACGGCTCGTTTGTCTGATATTCCGCTCTCGGCCCGCCGATGTAGGCAGGACGAGTACGGGCACAGACAAGGGGAGCCTGTCCGATGCGGTTCAACGAGAGGCGCACGGGCACCGCCACGCGGCGCAGGTGCATACCGATCAGGGTCGCGCCGATGTCCATACCGGCGTGGGCTTTGATGGACTCCACGGCCACGGGGTCGGTCATGGTCTCCCACACGGCGGTGGCGAAGGAGCCGCCCGCCTTGGGCTGGGGCTTGACCCATACGGGGTCGTAGCCGTACTTCTCGGCGGTGGCGCGCTCCATGATGAGGGCGCGGTTGAGATGCTCACAGCACTGGACGGCGAGCAGGATACCATGCTCCGAGAGAATGGGCAGGATAGCGTCACGCAGGGCGAGAGCGGCTTCCATGGAGGAGTTCTTGCCGATGCGCTGACCCACCATTTCGGAGGAGGAGCAGCCGATGACGAGAAGCTGACCTGCGGTGAGGTGCGCCGCCTCGATCAGCTCACGGAGAGCCACTTCAGCATCGCGGGCAATATCCAAATAGATTTGATTTGACATAACAATTCCCTTTTTGAAGGTTTTTGAAGAGTCCAGAGGGATTTTTTCAAAAAGTCCCTCCGGTGGGGTATGGGGCAAAGCCCTATGAACCGCTCTTAATAGAAGGTCGCACCCTCCTGCTTGGGGGCGGAGGTCATGGCGTAGTCGGTGGCGTAGAGAACAGGGCCGCGGCGGCCGCCGTAGAGCTTGTGGGGCTCCAGCTTGATCTTAGCGGTGACGGTAATCCAATCACGGGTCTTGAGAGAGACGGGAGCCGAGAAATTGCAGACCAAACCGCTGTAGGCGATATCGTCGGCACAGCAGGTCATGATGTGGCGGCCAATGACAACGCCGTTCTTCCCCAGCTTGTTGTCGCGGGCAACGAGACCCTTGACGTGAACGGTCTTGCCCTCGTAGGTGTCCATCTCCTCGGAGAGGTCGCGGTACCACAGGGCGAAATCGTCATCCTCGATCTCGATGATATCGGCTTCCTTGTCGAAGGGCAGAGGATCCTCGATCTCGTCGTACTCGATGTGACCGTCGGGGTAGTCGTAGGAAATAGCGGCGCGGCGGGAGATACCGCGAATGATCTTGTGGATCTCGTCCTTGTCGATGCTGTTGGGGGTACGGGTCAGCACCACCATCTCGCAGTTCATGAGCTTGTCCACCATGAGGGAGCGCATGTTGCGGTTGTAGTCGATGAAGGTGCGTGCCTCGGCGAACATCATCTCCTGGAAAATCGCCCAGTTGGCGGGGAGATTCTCATAGAGCGCCTGCAGGGGCCACATGCCGTTGTACTCGATGATGACACGGTCTGCCTTGTGCTTCTTGCCCAGAGCAGTCAGGTTGGCGGAAGTCAGCTCGTCGGGATCCTCGATGAGCTCAAGGTAGCAGTTTTTGGAGGCAAAGGCGGAGAGATCCAGCTCGTCCACGCCCTCCTCGCATTGAATGATGAGGGTGCGATCCCCCGAATTGAATTGCTCGCTCTCCATGGACTCCTGGATCATGTGGGTCTTGCCGCCCTCCAGGAAGCCGGTGAAGAGGTATACGGGAATTTTATAGGCCATAATTGTTTCCTTTACTTTGATATGGGGCTCTGCCCCTTGCCCCGCACGAAACTTTCTTGCAAGAAAGTTTCGTGACTTCAAAGAACTCCAAAAAGCTTTGAATCATACGGACAAAAGGCAGAATGAATATTTCGTGCTTCTGATGGACGAGTTTACGCCAGCTCCACTCCGAACAGCTCGGAGAGGGCGGGAATGTTGAGCTTGGAGCCGATGACGCAGAGGCGACCGATCACGGCGGCGCCACCCTCGCGGACGTCGGGCTCGCCGGGGACATAGTCGAAGTGGATCCAGTTGGCACCGGCAGAGGCAACGATACCCTTAGCGCGCAGGACAATGCCGTACTTGGCCTCGTCGGTGAGGGCGTTCAGCTTGTCGGCCATCTCAGCAGGATCGAAGGCGGCGGTGGTCTCGGCGCCGCAGCTCACGAAGACCTCGTCGGCGTGGTGATGATGGTGGTGGTGCTCACCATCGTGGTGATGGCCGCAGCAGCACTCCTCGTCGTGATCATGGTGGTGGTGATGCTCATGCTCATGGTCATGCTCATGCTCATGGTCGTGATCGTGGTCGTGACCGCAGCAGCACTCCTCGTCGTGATCATGGTGGTGATGCTCATGCTCATGCTCATGGTCATGGCAATGGCACTCTTCACCGTCCTCATGGTGGTGATGATGCTCATGGTCGTGGTCGTGACCGCAGCAGCACTCCTCGTCGTGATCATGGTGGTGATGGGGATGCTCATGGTCATGGTCATGGTCATGGTCATGGTCGTGACCGCAGCAGCACTCCTCGTCGTGATCATGATGGTGATGATGCTCATGGTCATGGTCGTGGTCGTGACCGCAGCAGCACTCCTCGTCGTGGTCATGATGATGGTGGCACTCACACTCCTCGTCATGATCGTGGTGATGGTGGTGATGGTGCTCGGCTTCCTCTGCCAGACGTGCCAGCTCGGCCTCCAGGGTGTCGGTGCGCTCCATGGCCTTCAGGAGCTGTGCGCCCGTCAGGTCGTTCCAAGGGGTAGTGACGATGACGGCGGTGGGATTATGTTCGCGGAGGAGGGAGACAGCGGTCTCGATCTTGGCGGCGGAAGCGGTTTCGGTGTGGGACAGGACGATACAGCCCGCGTTCTCCACCTGATCGTTGAAGAACTCACCGAAATTCTTCATGTACATCTTGCACTTGCCGGCGTCCACCACGGTGGTGAAGCCGCCCAAAACTGCCCCTTCTGTGGCGGCGCCCTGAACGGCACGGATGACGTCCGAGAGCTTGCCTACGCCCGAGGGCTCGATGAGGATTCGGTCGGGGGCGTACTCGGTCAGCACCTGAGAGAGTGCCTTGCCGAAGTCGCCCACCAGGGAGCAGCAGATGCAACCCGAGTTCATTTCGTTGATCTGAATGCCTGCCTCGGAGAGAAAGCCGCCGTCGATGCCGATCTCACCGAATTCGTTTTCGATGAGGACGAGCTTTTCACCCGCATAGGCCTCGGTGATGAGCTTTTTGATGAGGGTAGTTTTACCGGCACCCAAAAAGCCGGAAAAAATGTCAATCTTGGTCATGATGGTTCCCTTCTATATTGATTCAATATTCTACATGGTGGGGGAGCAAAATACTCCACTTTCCATTATACCCCTTTTTGCAATGGTTGTCAAGAGTTTTGGGGAGAAAAATGAAGAGCAAGCGAATGTTTATTAATCTTCAAATTTGGGTTTACCAGGGGGCATTGCCCCCTGGACTCCCACTTGGAACCCTTTTGAAAAAGGGTTCCAAGACCTCCTAAAACTTTCAAAAAACATTGATAAATAATCCCTTTTGAAAGTTTTTGAGATTCCAAAGAACTTTTTTCAAAAAGTTCTTTGGTGGGGGTCGAGGGGGCAAAGCCCCCTCGATAAACTCCAAATTGAAAGTCCCCGATCATACTCGGGGACTTTCGAATTATGGGAAATGATACAATTCTCTTAGTAAAATATTGGTTTAGGCGACGGTAGGGGCAAACTGCGTTCGCCCACAGACGTTCACAGAATGCCCCTACGGGAATCAAGGGTTTATGCAAAGATTCGTATTACTCGCCGTACACAGCGATCTCGTAGATGGAGAACCAGTTCTCCCCATCACGGTACAGACGGATATAGCGGGCTTCAATGCCTCCAAAGTCATCCAGCACCACCAGGAGTTCATCCTTGGCGCCTTCATAGAGGGTTTGGTAATACTTACCGTCGGTGGAGTATTCGATACGGTAGGGCACCCAGGCGGATTCCAGCCAGAGTTCCAGTCCGCGCAAGCGGGTCACATCACCCAGATCTACCTGCAGCCAGGCCTCCCCCGAGGGCAGAGAGCCCCAGCGGGTGGTGGGGTCGCCGTCCACGGCGTAGTCCTTCAGATAATTCCCTTCCTGGGTCGTGGCCGTGACGGGTTTGTTCAATGCGATATTGACCTGCTCGGCCTCCTCCTTCCCTGTCTCGATATCCTCGGCCGTGGCCTCGTAGGCGCGGAACTCGAAGATGGAGACAGCGTTGCCGCGGGAGATATCCACCCGAATGAAGCGAGTTTCCTTGCCGTGCAGATTGATGGCGGTGTGCATACTGCCGTCGTCCACGTACATCTTATGGGCGGTGAAGGTCTGGCCGTCCTCGGACAGCAGGACGGTGAAGGGGACGTGGATGGACTCCCAGATGATCTGGATCTCACCTACGGCATAGGTCTTGCCCAGATCTACCTGCCAGTAGTGGTTGCCCGAGGAGAGACCCAGACCGCTCCAGCGGGTGGTGGCCGAGCCGTCTACGGCGCGGTCGGGAGTGAGGGTGTCGTTCTCGTTGTAGTTGGAGGAGGTGGGCTTGTTCAGCGCCAGATTCTCCTTGCGATCGGCGGGATCGGGCACCTTGTAGGTAGCCTTCTGAATGTAGGGGAATTTCGCATCGGGTACGCAACGGTTCTCCACGTCCTGCACCACGGTCAGGGTGTCGAAGGACAGGGCAGCGGTATCCTTGATATCTGCCACAGACGCGCCCACCGACAGGGTGTACTCGCCCTGATCCAACACCCAACGGCTGTTTTCGGTATCGTAGGTCATGAGAGCCTCGGTGCGGACGGTTACAGTTACCGTCTCGGATTCTCCGGGAGCAAGGAGGGCAGTCTTGCCAAAGCCGCACAGCTCCAGCTTGGCCTGCTCCTGCAGGGTCTCAGGCTTGGTGATGTAGAACTGAACGACCTCGCGACCTGCCACGCTACCCGTGTTGGTGATGGTCACGGTGGCAGTCAGGGTGCCGTTGGAGTTCTTCTTGGCGGTGAAATCCTTGTAGGCGAAGGTGGTGTAGGAGAGGCCGTAGCCGAAGGGGTAGGCCACCTCCACGCCAAAGGTAGAGTAGTAGCGGTAGCCCACGTAGATGTCCTCGTAGTAAATGACGTCGGAGGCGCTACCGGGGAAATACTCAGCGGCGGGGGTGGAATCGTAATCCACAGGCCACGTCATAGCCGTCTTGGCCGAGGGGTTGACTTTTCCCGTCAGGACGGATGCCAGAGCCGTACCGCTTCCCTGTCCCGCATAGCCGAGGTAGAGAATGGCGTCCACCTTGTCCCGCCAAGAGACGACCTCCATAGGAGAACCCATGTTGAGAACAACGATGACCTTCTTCCCCTTGGCGTGGAAGGCCGCGGACACGCGGTCGATCATATCGGATTCGGTATCGTTCAACAGGAAATCACCCTTGAGGTTGGAGCGATCCTGTCCCTCGGTGGAGCCGCGGGAGATGACGATGAGAGCCGCCTCGGCGTCGTCGGCCATTTCCTTGGCGTAGGCCTCGGTGACGACCACATCCTTGGAGGGATCCATGGCGTCGTGGTAGTCGCAATTCTTGAAGGGGTTATTCTGGCCGTTTACCACAGACAGATCCCCCTTGCGGAGGCCGTCCATGATGTTGACGGAGGCGTTGGTCGATACGCTACCCGAGCCTGCGCCGCCAAAGACGGTCTTATAGACGCCGTTGCCGAAGACGGCCACCGCGGTATCCTTGGCGAGAGGCAGGGCGGCGCCCGTATTCTGCAACAGGATCACGGTATCGGCGGCGGCCTCGGCGGCCAGCGGGTTATGCTCCTTGGTGTTGACGCGGGTGTTCATCTTGAGTCCCTTGAAGGTGGGGGACTGGGCAACAACCGTCAGGACGTTGTAGCAGGCGGCGTCCAGGGCGGTATCGGTGATGAGCCCCGCTTTTAGGGCGGCCAGCACGTCGGCGGGGTCGGTGGCGTTACCCTGCATATTGACGTCGTTGCCTGCCATGACCTTATCGGCCATAGAGCCTGCGGCGCCCCAGTCGGACATAACGAAGCCGTCAAAGCCGAATTCTCCCCGCAGAATGCCCGTGAGCAGGTCGTAGCTGACCGAGGTATGGGGGCCGTTGAGGCAATTGTAGGAGGACATGACGGTCATGGGGTCGGCATCCGCCACCACCATACCGAAGGCCTTGAGGTAGATCTCCCGCAGGGCGCGCTCTGTGACGTTGGCGGAGGTGGAGCCGCGGGCGGTCTCCTGGTTGTTGGCGGCGTAGTGCTTGATGCAGGCGCCCGCACCGGAGGACTGCATCCCCCCCACGTAGGCCGCCGACATGAGGGCGGTGAGGATGGGATCCTCGGAGCAGTACTCGAAGTTACGGCCGCAGAGGATGTTCTTCTGGATATTCATACCCGGTCCCAGGACGATGTCGATGCCCAGGGCGAGGGAGTCCTCGCCGATGGACTGACCCACCGAGGAAATGAGGGCTTCATCCCAGGAGGCGGTGAGGTTATGCACCGAAGGATACCACACCGAGGAGCTGTAGCGCACCCCTGCGGGGCCGTCGTTGACCGTGATGGAGGGGACACCCAGGCGGTCGATGGGGTAGGTACCGCCCGATGCGCCCTGCTTTACGGGGTTCTGCACACCTGTAACCATGTGAGCCTTCTCATCGTCTGTCATAGCGGCCACCACACAGCGCACGCCGTCGGGGGTGAGCTGGGGGAGGCCGTTTTTGAGCTTGAGGGTCATCTCGTCCAGAATATTCTCTCCGGGGGAGGTGACTGCGCCCGCAAGGGTCAGCTCGCCCATGAGCTTGTCGGCGGGGCAGTCCAGTTCCACCGTGACCTCTCCGGCAGCCTCAAGGGTCATTCGGGCAATGTCGGTGTCCTTGTCGAAAAGGACAAGGGTCACGTTCCCTATCAGCCCCTCCTCCTTGATCTCCACGGACAGGGTCAGAGTCACTTTCTCGTCAGCGGCGGAGAGCATCAGGGGAACAAGATCGATCCGCGATCCCATAACGGGCTCGGCGGGCTCAGGAGGCTGTGTTTCGGCTTCGGTTTCGGCGGAGGTATCAGCATCCGTCTCGGCGGGGTCGGTGACGGTTGCAGAAGGATTCGTGGCGGCATCCGTGTCGGTGGGGGTGGGTTTGTCCGTACAGCCCACGGAGGACAGAAGCAGGGAGGCCGCAAGGAGCAGAAGGAGGAGTTTACGTTTCATAGTGAGGTCTCCTTTGGGTGATTTTTTGAGGACAATTTGGGTTTATCGGGGAACGGGAGAGCGGCCTCCGGCGGCCAAGAACCTTTTTAAAAAAAGGTTCTTGGACCTCCAAAAACTTTCAAAAAAACCATTGATAAATAATCCCTTTTTGAAAGTTCTTGAAGGGG
>JAZRIF010000053.1:0-3007 GCA_045645165.1 Eubacteriales bacterium | reverse complement strand
ACTCCCAAAAACTTTTAAAAAGCATTCATAAATAATCTTTTTTGAAAGTTCTTGAAGGGTGTCCAGAGGGAAACTTCTTTCAAGAAGTTTCCCTTTGCCGTTCCCCCAGCTCCCCTACAAACCCCAAATTTGAACACACTTTGAAAGGAGAACGCCCATGGCTACCCCCATCCGCAATCAGCGCGTATCCCGCCTATGGGGGCTGGGCGTTGTCTTTTTGCTGATCTGTCTCTACTACGTGATCCATTTGGCTGTGTTGGAGCTGAACTCCGAGAATATTGGCGGCCACAAGCAGGATGGCACCACCGAGCGCACCGTGGTGGTGCAGGCTGTTCGTGGTCAGATCTACGATCGCAACGGTGTGCCCCTGGTTGTCAACGATTACACGTACCACCTGACCATGGACTATTCGGTGCTTCCCACCGATATGCAGAGCCGCAACAGCGCAATCCTCCAAGCCCTTCATATGCTGGAGGCCTGCGGAGAGGTAGAGAAGTTTTGTACCTATCATTTTCCCTTCGACGGTTACTATCCGGATTATACCTACAAATCCGTGGCTTCGGATCCCGCATCGGATACCTACGATACGTTTTTGTCGGTGGTGGAGATCAACGGTTTGCGCCGCGAGGCCATTCTCCGCGTCAAGGGCGAGAAGAATATGAATACAGCCAAGGCGACCGACTACTACGAAGCTGCGCCGCTGGAGTGCATTTCGGCTGAGCGTCTGACCGATTATTTCGTAGAGGAATACGAGTTGAACGCCAAGGACGAGAGCGGCAATCGGCTCTATTCCGAGGCCGATATCGATCGCCTGATCCGCGTGCTGTGGGGTATGGAGGTCGTGGGCTTCTCCCGCGCCAATGATTACGTTATGGCCGAGGACGTGACCATGGAGACCATTACCCACGAAAAGGAGCTTGGCATCGCGGGGATCGGCTTTTCCACCGACGTGGCCCGCGTGTACAACTACCCCGGTGTTGCCTCCCATATTTTGGGGCAAACGGGTCCCATCTACGCCGAGGAGTGGGATTACTATAAAGAGCTTGGCTACTCTATGAACGCCACCGTAGGCAAATCCGGCTGTGAAGCCGCCTTTGAGGAATATCTTCACGGACAGGATGGCATTAAGGTCATTGTGGAGGACGCGGACGGAAATATCGTTCGTGAATATATGAAGACCGAAGCCGTAGCCGGGCAGGATGTGTACCTGACCATTGATATCGAATTGCAAATGGCGGCCGAGAAAGCTCTGGCTGATAATATTGCCTACATTCGCAAAACCTACAACCGCAAGGACTGCGAAAAGGGCGCCATCGTGGCTATGGATCCGCGGGACGGCGCGGTGCTGGCCATCGCTTCCTATCCCACCTACGATCTGACAACCTTCAACCGTGATTACAACGAGCTGGCTGCCAACGAAGCCCAGCCCCTGCTGAACCGCGCCCTTGGCGGCCTGTACGCCCCCGGCTCTACCTTCAAGCCGGGCGTTGCGGCGGCGGCTCTGACCGAGGGATCCATTCTGGCCTCCAAACCGTTGATGTGTGCGGGCACGTATACGGTCTTTGAGAGCTATCAGCCTGACTGTTGGATCTATAATACCAATGGACCTGTCAAACAGCACGGCAATATTAACGTCGTTGAAGCCATTCGCGTCTCCTGCAACTGCTTCTTCTACGAAACGGGACGCCTGCTGGGTATCAACAAAATGAATCTCTACTGCCGCATGTTCGGTCTGGGGGAATCCACGGGCATTGAGCTGGGAGAGCAGAAAGGCTCCCTGGCGGGACCCGACCATCGCGAGGATCTTCACGGTCTGGAGTGGCAGGCCACCGACACCATTGCCGCGGCCATCGGTCAGTCAGACAACGCCTTTACGCCTTTGCAGCTGGGGGTGTACATGTCTACGCTGGCCAACGGCGGAGATCGCTACGCCGCCCACCTGCTCTACAAGGTGCGGGACTTCTCCACCCGCGAGGATGTGGTGGTTACGTTACCCCGCGTGCTGAGCTCCCTTGACCTGCCCGAACAGCACCGTCTGACGGTGATCGAGGCCATGGAACAAATGGTATCCACCTCCACCGAGGTCAACCACTACATGCGAAACGTTCCCGTTTCCGTGGCCGGCAAGACGGGTACCGCCCAGACCGGCTCTAAGTCCACCGAAAACGGACTTTTCGTCTGTTGCGCTCCCTCCCGTAACCCCGAGATCGTGGTGGTGTCGGTTATCGAGCGGGCAGGCGGCGGTTCCTACTCCGCTATGTCGGCGGGCGACGTACTGGCGGCCTACTATAAGAATAAATGATGAATTGCAGTTTATTGGGGGCTTTGCCCCCGACCCCCCACAAGCCCCTTTTGAAAAAGGGGCTTGACCCCTAAAACTCTCAAAAAAGATGATTTGACAATTCTTTTTTGAAAGTTTTGAAGATTCCAAAGGGACTTTTGAAAAAGTCCCTTTGGTGGGGTGCAGGGGTGAAACCCCTGCCCGCTGAGCTTAGCTCAGCGACAAACCCGAATTTGAAAGGAACGCACATGGAACAGAAACGCTTTTCCAAGCTGGACGACGGCTTTATCTGTGTTCATTGCGGCAAGGAGGTCAAGCCTCTGGGCTACTCCTCCCGCAATCACTGCCCCTTCTGCCTCTGGTCGCGGCACGTGGATATCAACCCCGGTGACCGCGCCAACCCCTGCGGCGGCGATCTGGAGCCCATCTCCGCCGAGCCCGACCCCAAGAAGGGCTATATCATCATCTCCAAGTGCCAAAAATGCGGCGAAATCCGCCGTTGCCGCGCCGCCCACGAAGCCAAGGTGCAGCCTGATGATCTTATGTTGATCATCAAGTTGACGGCCAGAGGCAAGGCGGAGAGGCCGAAAAGGTAGATTGCAGTTTATCGGGGAGAACGGGGGAGCGCCCGGGAGGAACTTCTTGAAAGAAGTTCCCCCGGACCCCCTTCAAGAACCTTCAAAAAAGATATTGATAAATAACCCTTTTTGAAAGTTTTTGAGATTC
>JAZRIF010000052.1:0-6506 GCA_045645165.1 Eubacteriales bacterium | reverse complement strand
GCTTCGCTCGGTGCAAGTTTGCTTTCAGCAAACATTGCGAAGTTCCTCTCTGGACTCTCTTCAAGAACTTTCAAAAATGAATTATTTATCAATGTTTTTTTGAAAGTTTTTGAGATTCCAAAGAACTTTTTTCAAAAAGTTCTTTGGTGGGGTGCAGGGGCAAAGCCCCTGCCCGATAAACCCAAATTTGAACATTAGAAAACATAAAGGATATACACATGAAACAACTACTCCAAACTAAAGGCAAGCTCCTCGGCGTGGACTTCGGCGACAAGCGCACGGGGCTGGCCATTTCCAACGATATGCGCACGCTGGCATCCGGCATCACCCAAATCTCCGTAGGGGGGATGCAGAAGACCGCCGCCGCCGTGGCCGAGGTGGCCCGTGACCGCGGGGTGGTCGGCGTGGTGGTGGGTCTGCCTGTCAACATGGACGGATCCCACGGCCCCCGCGCCCAGCACGCCGAGAAATTCGCGGGTTTGCTGCGTGAGCGGCTGACCGAGCTGGGAATCGATATTCCCGTGGTGATGCAGGACGAGCGCATGACCACCATGGCCGCCTCCCGCTACCTCAACGAGACCGACACCCGCGGCGCCAAGCGCAAGGGGGTCATCGACACCCTTTCCGCTGAGATCATTCTGCAAAATGCCCTGGACAAGCTCCGCTTCATGAAGGAGCGGGAGACAGCAACTTCTACGGAGGAAACGACATGAGCGAGCACATCAAAGAACCTCTGCCCATCCGCATCATGAAGATCACCGTCAAGGCCATCGGCCTCATCCTGGTCTTCGGTACCATCATCTTCTTTTTATGGCGGGCGTTCATCTCCACCATCATCCCCGGCGAGGTAAACGGCCTGGCCGTCAACCCCGAGGTGCACGCTGCCTGGCTGGCTGCTGCCGAAGCGGGAGAGGAGCTGACCTACTTCTCACAGGTACAGAACGAGACCACCACCGCCGAGCATAACTACAGTTACTTTACTGCCAAGAACGTGGCTTTCATCGAGGATGCCAACCAGATCCAGCTTCTGTTCCGCTACAACAACGCCACCATCCGCAGTCTGGTGAAGGATTACAACCTTCCCGCAGTCCCCGACCGTACGTTGGATCTGTATGATATTACCCTCTACGTGGCCTATGACCTCACCCCCGAGGATGTCACCGACAACGCAGGGAACGACCCCGAGAGCGTGAAATTCGTGCGCTACTACCCCACCGCCGCCGAATCGGCGCAGACCCTCATGTACAACTATCGCCGCCTCACCTTTGACGGCATTGACATGAACGTTACCGACAATCCCGTTCTGGCGGTGTACGTGGACGTATACTATAAGGAAGACATCGACTACGAAAAGGATCCCTACGGCACTCTCTGTATCTATGACTATCTGACCGAGCGCGAGTATCGCGAGCTGGGCAAGAACGAAGTGAAGGCGCTGGAGGACTATAACTGATCACACAGGATTCCACAGGCTGTCGCTTCATGCGGCAGCCTGTTCTGAAATTTTTCAAAATATTTTGTTTTTCATGACAGATTTGCCCCTCAAATCCTGTCATAAGGGGTGACAGACAAACTGCAAGGGAACCTTGGATGCTCCCTTGAAAGGAGGAAACAGCCATGTCAAACACCGGTGGTACCCCATATACCGACGCGGCCATCATTGACCTGTACTTTGCCCGCGACGAGCAGGCCATACGCCGCACCGACGAGCGCTACGGCAAATTCTGCCTTCGCCTCGCCATGAACATCCTGTCCAATACCCAGGATGCCGAGGAATGCGTGAGCGATACCTACATCCAAACCTGGAATTCCATTCCGCCCACTCGCCCCCGCTCCCTGCAGGCCTTTCTGGGGCGTATCGTCAAGAATATTTCCATCAACCGCTACCACGAAAAGAAGGCCAAGCGGCGCAATCGGGACTTTGATCTGTCCCTGGAGGAGTTGGAGGAGTGCATTCCCATGCCCGACGAGCGCGCGGGAGAGCTCGCCGCCCTTCTGGACGGCTTTCTGGCGGGGCTGGATCCCCTGGAGCGTAAGCTGTTCTGCGGGCGCTACTGGCATAGCTACTCCATGGAGATTTTGGCGAATGCCTACGGCCTCACCGTCAACGCCGTGACCCTGCGCATCGCGCGGACACGGAAAAAGCTCCAAGCCTACCTTGAGGAAAGGGGGTACTCGGTATGAAGGGCATTCTTGCGTACGAAGCTATGAATCGCATCAGCGACACCTACGTGGACGAGAGTTATATCCCCGGGGCGGAGGTACTCTTGGCACCGCCCACCCGCCGCGCACAGCGCCGCGAGCAACGAGAGGACGGGCCCATCCGCCGCTTCATGAACAGCGGTTGGGGTGTGGCGTGTATTTCCCTCTTTGTGGCCTTTTCAGTGCTGGCGGGGATCATTTATGCAGGGCAGCGTGATCCTACCGGGATTCCTTCCGTAGGAACGTCGCCCGCAGACACGTCCGGGATTATGACCGAGGCACTTACTACCCTCCGTGCCGAGGACACCGAGGCCGACACGACCTTCGAGCCAAGCACCGATCCCGGCCCCGAAACGGTACACCCCGATGAACCCATCCACGAGCCCGACATAGAGGCCGTGCTGTCCAGGGCCGAGCCCATAGCTCCCGATATCCCTGCGGGTTCTACTTTGGTGGGGGAGACCGCTCTGACCATGTGGTACTCCGAGGACGGTTCCAACATCCAAAAGCAGGTGTCCCGCATCGCCGTGTACCGCGACGGGGATGACCCCTATACCCACTACCTCTACGCCGACGTACTGACAAGCAGCGGCAAGATCCGTCAGAGCGAGACCAGGACCATTCACGGATGCTTTGCTCTGATGGAAAGTGATACCCAGCTTCTGTTGGCCACCGTGGAGGGTGCGGCCGTTGACCAAAGCAACAGCCGAGTGAATATCCTCGTGGAGAGATGGTATTCCTGGACGGATGCGGACGCCTGGAGCGGAGAGGACTTGGGTGACATCCGTATTCTGCGCGAGGAATCCGAGTTAGGTGAATGGACGGCGTCCTTTGAGGTTTTGGAAAAGCAACTTGTCAGGTCTGCGGAACGGGGCTTGGTGACCGCCCTTTCCACCCTGATTCGCGGGGACGGAGGAGCGGAGAATACCGGGGTTCTGGTGGACTTCTTTACCGTGATCGATGTACCCCGTGTCTACGCCCGCGCCGACAGTAAGGGAGAGGAAGCCGCCGAGGCGCGTGGCGGGATTCTGGATGGCTCGTGTTTTTCGACCGCGTGGGTGGCCTTGATCGAACACCTGAAGGGGGAGGCCGTCGGGCTGGATCCCGCGCCCCCGACACCGGAGGAAACCACGAACTGGGAGGACTATGCCGAACCCATGGAGCCCGACGTCCCTGCCGATGTCATGGAGATGGGGTATACCTACACCACCGACTATGTTACCAAGGACGGCGAAACCTTTGAGGCCATTTCCCGTATCGCCCTCTATGGGTTTTTCGGGGATCACTCTCAGTTCTTCCTCTACCGCGACGTGCTTGCCGAGAACGGGGAGATCATCGCCTCGGATACGAGGAAGTTACCGACTCTCTTTGGCTTGGCGCAGAGCTCTTTGGACGGCTCTCTGCAGCTCTACACGGTCGCCGTCGGCAGGCAGAATAGCGGCACCGCCTGGCTCGGCTTGACCGTCCAAATTCTGAACTGGAGCGACGTGAGCCCCACAGGGGAATCCGTCGGAGAGGTCAAGGCGTGGGTGACGCCCTGCGAGGAGGCCTCCTGGGTGTGGGAAGAAAGCACGGCGATTATGGCCAACAAGGGAATGGACTATGGCTGGCAGATCTACGCCTTTGACATTGGGGATTGTTGGCTGCAGAACACCAAAACCTATTGGGAGCAGACCTTGGGTGAGCTGGGCATGGAGGACTCGGGGTATCTGACCTTCCTGATGGATAAGCTCACGAATATCAAGCTTGAAGACATGTACGTGTTCCACCCCGAGGACGATGAGGAGACCCGCATGGGTACCTACTTCTTCCTGTCCACGGGAACCGATCATCTGAATAGGTGGTTCCAATACCACATGAGCGGGCTGGGCTTTATGCCTTGATCTGCCCCGGAAGGAGTATCGGTAAGGTTTTCTAAGGCAAATGACTTCGTTGCATAAACTTGAATTTGACGAGCGGAGGTATATTATGAAGCGTATCAAAGTTGTTGTGTTATTTTTACTGGTAATATTGTTAATTTCCGCTTCTGCCTGCTCCCAAGAGCCTTCGCCGTATGCTTTTGACTATCCCAAAGAGATTACGTCTACATATTGCTTTGAAAATTACAGCGCCTTTGACCCCAATATCAGATATACCGAGTGCTATGAGTTTGTGACTGCAAATAATCGCACCGAGAGGATCTCGAGTCTTACCTCTGTTGAATATTCGGCTATCAAGGGTGTCGATGATCTTTCCTTCATGGTGTATTACAAAACGATCATTTGGTTCGGAGAAAACCGATGGATAGGCGTTGTAAGACGTAACGATTGCAATATTGAGCCGATAATGGACTATACGCCTTCCAAGATAGAGCTATGTACTTATGAAGACATTCTTGAGTTAAATCCCTATCTGATAGACGTCGAGGAAGATCCCGAAAAGTATTATAATTATGCGGCACATACCTTTTCCGAACCGATTTTGACTGTCAATTCACCCGAAGCGATTGCGGAAATCATGGCTGTGGCACAAAGACCTACAACAATGACTAAGGAAGAAAATTACCAAGAACAGCGAGAGTTTCCGTCCAAATATGATCTGAATGCGGTTCTTTGGCATGACGAGCCTGTTTATGTCAAAATATCCTTTAACGAATGCGCGGGAGTGGTTTGGGTCGGACAGCTTTTGACCGATGATGAGGGGAAAGTATACATGGAACGGAGTACGTACGTACACGGAGAAGATCCGGGAAATAAGGAAGCAGAACTCCATGTAGGTAGTACTTTTCCTACCCCTTCCGGAACAAGTTTCTGTTATCCTCTTGGAGAGTATATGACTACCATTCTTTCAGGATTAGAGGAAATGGAAGAATGAATAGCTTCGAAAGATAGACCACTTCCAATATGTCGAGTAGAGGAGAGAAAATGCTCTCCTCTACAAAAAGTGTTAAAAATCAATCATATAAAGTGACAGAGTCATTTCAAAATTCGTCACTTAGAGCTGACATGGCTATGGGTGAGGAAGACGAAAGTGGTTTCACAGATGGTTATTATGATTTGAATAGCGATATAGTACAAGCTCAGGCCGAATATCATGGGGAATACTAATTTTATTTGATTAAGGTAGGTGATTGAATGCGAAAGAAATTATTAGCGCTCCATGTGGGTTATTATGTGCTTTGTTTACTTACCTATGTAGGTATTTTTCATGTATTAACAAACACGTTCATGTTTATTGCGGGTTTGGGAGGGCTATTGTACGTGGATTATTTACTATTGGCAGCGACTCCAATAATCGTAGCGATACTTACACGTTTCAGTCTCTTGAAACGGTATGTCGATCCAATAGCCACTGCTGAAGTCCTGTTAGCGATATATATACTCACAAAAATGTATGGTTGGCGTATGACCGTTTATGATTTTGTTGCGGGATACCATGAAAATATTAGCGTCGATAGTGGTAAAGGTTGGTTGTTTTTCGTTGGATTGTATGTTGTTGGCCTTGCCGCCTCTTTTTCATTTGCCAGAAAAAGAGGCGAGAGCATTTCCTTTCGTGTCCTTTCAAAATTTCTCGCTTAAAGCTAATTCCAATATGTTGAGTAGATGAGAAAAAACTATCCTCTGCAAAAAGTGTTAAAAATCAATCATATAAAGTGACAGAGTCAAAGATATTTGTGCCGCCGCTGTGCGACGGAATGGAGATTCAAATGAAGAAAACGACTTTCCATATTCTTTGCGTATTCGTCCTCCTGTTGTTCCTCTGCGCCCTGTGCCTGACTTCCTGCTCCCGCTACGACGAGGACTGGATCATTGGCAAGACATCCTCCGAAATTGTGGAAAAGTATGGGGAATTTGACCTGTGTTTCGGAAAAACCGAATTGCGTGCTGATGGAAATTATTACAATGGTGCTTGTGGGTATGTGACAAAAATTAGCAGAAGTATCCTGGGCATGGAAACCTATCCATCGGATGAATACTACATGATCTACTTTAACGAAGAAGGCAAAGCCTATAAAGTCGAGCCTTCGTGGTACCAGAAGGGCGGTTGAACCCGTTCCCGCCGTACCGCAAACGGGGTGTCTCCCCCATGCAACCCGCATGGAAGACACCCCATTTCCCATTTTCTATAATTTTTTGTATTTTTTCAAAAAATCGGAAAGATTCCCCCGAAAATGTCGTCTATATGGGTGAGAGTATCAAATTGCAGTTTATCGGCCAGGGGTTTCACCCCTGGACCCCACCAGAACCCTTTTTGAAAAAAGGGTTCTGGACTCCCAAAAACTTTAAAAAAGAATTATTTATCAATGTTTTTTGAAAGTTTTGAAG
>JAZRIF010000051.1:0-9336 GCA_045645165.1 Eubacteriales bacterium | reverse complement strand
TCTCAAAAACTTTCAAAAAGGGTTATTTATCAATATCTTTTTTGAAAGTTCTTGAAGGGTGTCCAGAGGGAAACTTCTTTCAAGAAGTTTCCCTTTGGCGTTCCCCCGCTCTCCGATAAACCCAAATTTATAAACCATTCTATTAAACTATTATACCACAGTTCCAAAAAGAAATCAAGTAGAATCGGATGAATTCAACCACAGGTTTGCTCTCATCCTCCCCCGCCGTGAGAAAATCTCAAAAAAACTTGCATTTTCCCTTGATTCGTGGTATAATGATCTCATCAATACCAAGCAGGAGGTCTATCATGCGCTCCATCAAGATTCTGTTCGTTGGCAACAGCCACACCTACAACTGCGATATTCCCTACCTCGTCCAAAAGTTGGCGGCGGCAGAGGGAATCGACTGCCACGTGGCCATGAACGCCCACGGCGGCTGGACGCTGTACCAGCACACCCACGAGCCCGACGTTCCCTTCAATCTCCTGCACGGTGGGTACGATTACGCCATTTTTCAGGAGCACGCTCATCCCCTCGATCCCGGCGGACACATGATGGAGTCTCTGCAAAGACTCATGGCGTGGGCTAAGGAGGGCGGTGCTTACCCCATCCTCTATACGACCTGGAGCCAAAAGCACGAGCGCCATCTGCAGGCGGAGATCACCGCCGCGTACGAAGCGGCCTCGGCTGAGTTGGGCATTATGCTCGCCCCCGTTGGTGAGGCATGGTGGGAGCACATGGACGCCCATCCCGAGGTGGATCTCTTCTGTCCCGACGGCGGTCATGCTTCCCCCGCGGGCGCGGATGTCATCGCGGCGACGCTGTGGGAGACATTGAAAAAGGCAATGGAGGCAGGTAAATAATCCCTCTCTCAACAGAATATTTCATGCAAAAGGCCACCCCAACCGGGGTGGCCTTGTTCTATGTTGTCTGGTAATATGATCGTACTGCTGCACAGGCGTATGTGTTCAGAATAGGCCTATTCAACCGCCTCAACCATGAGTTGTTTTTATTCTAAAATCAAGTTGTTGACGAAAAACCGATTTTGTGGTATCCTAAACCCAGTGAAGCGCGTCACGAAAAAATTTAATTTTAGGAGGTCTATATGACACAGATCAATATTGGAGGCAAGATCCGCGAGCTGCGGAAGAAGAAGGGCATCACCCAGGAGACATTGGCGGCTGCCCTGTTGGTATCCCCCCAGGCGGTGAGCAAGTGGGAGATGGGGCTGACTTATCCCGATATGGCTATGATCCCCGTCCTTGCAAGCTATTTCGAGGTCTCGCTGGATATGCTGTTCGACTACGACGTGAGGGAAATGAAAGTTAAAATCCAAAAGATCATTGATGATGCCGAAGAATATTTCTTTGATGACACAGAAAAATTTGTTGAGATCATAAAAACCGCTTTACAGGAATATCCCGGTAATGAAGAATTGCTGACCGTGCTTCTGAACGCATACGAATATACCATGCGCGACAAAAACGATCTGACGCATTTGGATGAAATGATCGAACTGACCCAAAAAATCATCACTGAAAGCACCGATTTTCTCCGCGTGTGTAACGTCAAGGACGTCCAAGCGGCGGCATATCTGAAAAAGGACGAGTATGCCAAAGCCAAGGAGGTTCTGGAGACCCTGCCCTTGGACTATAACATTCGCCACGGAGCCATGGCTTTCCGCCTGTCGGGACGGGACAAACAGAACGGTGCGATCTGGTCAAGATGCCACCATCTGCAAGGCTTGTATCAAGCCTGCATGGAGGAGGGCAATTCTTGGTTCTTTATGGATAGGCACCCCGAAGTCACCTTCCGCGATTACACCCCCGCCGACTATATCCCCGAGGCGTTGAAATGCTACCGCAAGGGACTTCGCGTGCTGACGACCTTCCTTTTGACCGACTACTACAACGACCCCGCAGACCAATACCTGTGGGACGGTATGCAAACCTTCCATTGGAGCTTTCACCAGTGTATCGCCGCTTGTCACAAGAGATTGGGCAATATGGAAGAATGTGAGAAGGAGATTGCCGAGGCCTACCGACTCATTTCCGTTGTGTGGAAGGATTTTGAGGAAAACAGAGAGCAGTATATGGAATACTTCGATCGGTACCTGCGGGACTACGACCTCGCTGAATATGTTCGATAACCCATATTGTAACGATTCAATCTGCTTTCAAATTTGGGTTTATCGGCCAGGGGCTTTGCCCCTCGACCCCACCAAAGAACTTTTTAAAAAAAGTTCTTTGGAATCTCAAAAACTTTCAAAAAGAATTATCTGACAATATTTTTTGAAAGTTCTTGAAGAGAGTCCAGAGAGGAACTTCTTTCAAGAAGTTCCTCTTTGGCGTTCTCCCGCTCCCCTACAAACTGCAATTTATCTGTATCTCTTCTTCCACTCAAACATGAGCGACATACACTCAAAGGGCGACAGGGTATTGAGATCCACCTGCCGGATCTCCTCAATGAGCTGCTGATTGAGCATATCATCCATCGTAATCGCGCCATCATCAACAACAGGCTTTTTCGTGCCCGTACCCGATGCATCCACCGCATCGCGGACGGCCTTGGAGGACTCCTCCACGTGGGCCAGCACCTCGCGGGCGCGCTTGATGACCTCGTTCGGCAGACCCGCCAGCTTGGCTACTTCAATACCGTAGCTGTCGTCGGTGGAGCCGCGGACGATCTTACGCAAGAAGGTGATGGAGTCGCCTCGCTTCTTGGCGGCGATGTGGTAATTCACGATACCGTCGTAGGACTCCTCCATGCTGGTCAGCTCGTGGTAGTGGGTAGCGAACAGAGTTTTCGCGCCGATCTTGCGGCCGGCGGTGTACTCCATGATGGCGCGGGCGATGGACATACCGTCGAAGGTAGAGGTGCCGCGACCAACCTCGTCGTAGATGATGAGACTCTTTTTGGTGGCGTTACGCAGGATGTAGGCCACCTCGTTCATCTCCAGCATGAAGGTGGACTGACCGCTTGCCAGATCATCCGACGCGCCCACGCGGGTGAACATCTTGTCCACCACGCCGATGGAGGCCTCCACGGCGGGGACGAAGGAGCCGATCTGCGCCAGCAGAACGATGAGGGCGACCTGGCGCATGTAGGTGGATTTACCCGCCATATTGGGGCCCGTGATGAGCATGAGACGGTTGTCGCGGGTGTCCAGCATGACGTCGTTGGGGACGAAGTAGCTGTCCTTGACGAACCGCTCCACCACGGGGTGACGGCCGTCCTTGACGGTGATCACATCGCTGTCGTTGATGTCGGGGCGAACGTACTGGTAACGGGAGGCCACCGAGGCCAAAGACTGGAAGCAGTCCAACTCGGAAAGCAGGCGCGCGGTATGGCGCACACGGGCTTCCCTTTGCGCCACGAAGTCACGTACCTGATTGAACAGCTCGTATTCCAGGGCGCAGAGCTTGTCCTTGGCACCGAGGATGGTCGCCTCCATGTCCTTCAGCTCTTGGGTGATGTAGCGCTCATAGTTGGAGAGGGTCTGCTTGCGGATGTAGGTATCGGGCACCATGTTCACGAAGGACTTGGAGACCTCGATGTAGTAGCCGAAGACCTTGTTGTAGCCCACCTTGAGGGTCTTGATGCCGGTTCTCTCCTTCTCCTCGGCGGCTACACGCTCCACCCAGCCCTGACCGTCGGTCATGATGCTGCGGAGGCGATCCACCTCGGGGTCGTAGCCGTCGGCGATCATACCACCGTCACGGACGGTAAAGGGAGGCTCCTCGCAGATGGCGCGGTTGATCTCGCCGCAAATATCTTCGAGGGTATCCAGCTCCCGCCAGATACGGGACAGCTCCTCGGAGGTGGACTCCTCCAGCAGGCGGCGCAGCTCGGGGAGAACGGCGGCGGTGGCGGACACGGCGCGGGGATCCTTGGCGTTAGCGGTGCCGGAGACGATCTTGGTGACCAGTCGCTCCAGGTCAAGCACGTGGGACAGAAGCTCCCCGATCTCCTCACGCTTCATGAAGTTGCCGAAAAGCTCCTCCACGGCACCCTGACGGCGCAGGATGTGGGCAGGGGACAGGAGGGGATGCTCCACCCACTGGCGGAGCATTCTCGCGCCGGGGGAGGTCTTTGTGCGATCCAGCACCCACAAGAGAGAGCCCTTCTTTTCCTTGGTACGCATGGTCTCGGTCAGCTCCAGATTGCGGCGGGTGTTGACGTCCAGCTCCAGATACTGCCCCTCGCTGAAGACCTGAAGCTCCTTGATGTAGGAAATGTCGGATTTCTGGGTCTCAATGAGGTAATCCAGAAGTCCGCCCACGGCGCAGACGATGGCGCGGTTTTGGAGAATGTCCTCGCGGATATTCCCCGCAAACTGGGCGGCCACCAGCTCGCGGCAGGCATCGGGGTCGTAGCGGCGGCCTTGGTTGTCGGAAAGCATGGCGCCCTTGGCGTTCAGGAAGTCGGCAGCCCCGGGGAATCGGGACTTTCCCAGATTGGAGATCACCTCGCGGGGGGAGTAAGTCCCCAGCTCGTTGACGAGGTGCTGATCCGCCTCCGCGCCGTCCAGAACCGTGGCAAAGACCTGCGCGGTGGAAATATCCGCAAAGCAAACGCCGTACTCGGTGCCCGTAACGTAGAGGGAGCAGAGGTAGTTGTTCTTCTGCTCGGGCAGAAGAGTGGACTCAATGACCGTGCCGGGAGTCACCACGCGGATGACCTCGCGCTTCACAAGCCCCTTGGCGGTAGCGGGATCCTCCACCTGCTCGCAGATGGCCACCTTGTAGCCCTTTTCGATGAGGCGACCGATGTAGGTATCCGCCGCATGGAAGGGGACACCGCACATGGGGGCACGCTCAGCCTCGCCGCAATCTCTGCCCGTCAGGGTCAGCTCCAGCACGCGGGAGGCGGTGATGGCGTCGTCAAAGAACATCTCGTAGAAATCTCCGAGACGGTAGAACAGAAGGAAATCCTTGTATTGCTCCTTGACCTCAAAATATTGCTCCATCATGGGCGTCATGGCGGTGTACCTCTTTTCTAAAATCTTAATGTTTCATGGTCTGTAGGGGCGAGCATTGCTCGCCCGCGGGCGGCCAATGGCCGCCCCTACACGATCACACAAGCCGTAGGGACAGGCGTCCTCGACTGTCCGCGGGCGACCACAGGTCGCCCCTACGCAGTCAAATCAATGACATCCTCCGCAGGTGGAACAATCATGGGTGCAGTTAGAGGGCATCTCACCCGTGATGGCGAAGGTAATGGTGTTGTTGACGGCGTTCATCAGCTCGTTAACAGCCTCCTGCGCCTCGATGAGCTCCAGATACACGGGAGCGGCCATGATCTGGTCGTACAGCTCGTTGATGCGGTTCTGGATGGACTCCAGAAGCTGGGGATCAAAGTCCTCGGCGGCGGCCACCTGCTGGATGGCCTTCTGCTGGACGTCGTACTCGGTCATAAGGGTCTTGAGGGTGGGATCCTCCTCGTAAGCCTTGCGGGCGTTCTCCATGCGGACGAGACGCTCGTCCTCCTTGAGGGCCTTGCCGAGGGTGATGGCGAGTTCAAATACGTTCTTGTTGTTGGTGGTATCCATGGTATTATTCTCCATTTCAAATGATTATTCTTCTGTGTTTTGCACAGCAGTTAGTTTTTCCAAGGCCTTTTTGGCCATACTTCTGTATTCCCCATTATCACAATTGAGATAGGGTTCGATATACGGAATCAGACGCTTGTCCTTAAAATACCATCCGTATTTCAGGAGAGTCCAAGCCCATTCTTTTGTATTTTGCTCATATAGTTCAAGCAACCGAGGGAATGCCTCCTGAACCTTAAACCGGCAAAGTATTTCCATGATCAGATCCGTTTCAGCTACATATGCGGGATCACGGACGATCTCCAAATATTGGGGAACATATTTTTTGTGTCGGCATAACAGTAGCGCGTTACCGATATCCCACCGATACGCCGCAAAGGAGGGATCCTTGTAGAGCTCGATCAGCTCGGGTGTGTATGCATGATAGGAGCGGCAGTGAAACGCGCTCAGCAGATTCCCGATCAACCCATTCTGTTTGCGGATATACTCCAAAACGATGGGAATGAACCGAATATCCTCATGATCGGTCAAGCGATGCAGATTGCTGAAATTGTAACCCAAAGCATTGATCTTATCCAGAATCTCTGTGATGTATTTCAGTTTTGCTACCGTTGCTTTCCCTACGGAGTCACGCCAGTAGGCGTTTCCGTAATAGTTCCCCATGATTTCAAAGACCTGCTCTTTTGAGGTAACCAAAGGATCAACTTCCCCCCACAGAGCAAACGCCTCGGTTCTCTCAATGCGGACGCTCACGAATGTCCCCGTCATATCGGGCGTGCCTTGGAAGAACACGATCTTCCCTCCCTCGGTACGGCCGCTGTAGACCTCGGGGTTGCCCTTGCTCTCACCGTCGCAGAGGACGCGGAGGGTCTTTCCCTCCATGGGCTGATTCTTCTCGGCGGCGATGGCGTTCTGGGTAGCCAGCAGGCGGTCAAAGCGGTTGCCCTTGGTCACGTCGGGAATCTGCTCCATCTCGGCGGCGGGAGTGCCCTTGCGGGGGGAGTAGATGAAGGAGTAGAGCATATCGAAGCGGACGGTGTCCAGAGCCGTGAGAGTATCCTCAAACTCCTCCTCGGTCTCTCCGGGGAAACCCACGATGATGTCGGATGTGATGACCACGTCGGGCATCTTCTCCCGCATGTAGCGAACGGTGTCCAGATACTTGTCCATGTCGTAGTGGCGGTTCATGGCCTTGAGAACGCGGTTATTGCCCGACTGCATGGGGAGATGGAAGCGGCGGACGATGTGCTTGCCGGTCGCCATGACGTCAATGAGCTTGCGGGAAGCGTCCTTGGGATGGGACGTCATGAAAGACAGCCACCAGTCGCCCTCGATCTGATCCAGCTCAGCCACCAGATCCGCGAAATCGCAATCGGTACCCTTGCCGTAGGAGTTGACGTTCTGACCCAAGAGGGTGATCTCCTTGTAGCCCGCCTCCACCAGTTCTCTGACTTCCGCGACGATATCCTCCTTCTTACGGCTTCGCTCTCTGCCTCGGCAGTAAGGAACGATGCAGTAGGAGCAGAAATTATTGCATCCATACATGATGGAGACCCAAGCGCGGTAGCCCGACTCGCGGCGGATGGGCGCGCCCTCGGCCACGGTTTTGGTGAAGTCCTCCTCGCTCTCGGTGGTAATGAAGCGGCGCTTCTGCTGAACGGTATCCCACAGCACCTTGGGAAAATGGTGGAGGGAGGCCGTACCCAAGGTGAAGGTGACGTAGGGGTACTTCATCTTCAGCTCCTCGCGGCGGTGCTCCTGGGCGGTCATACAGCCGCAGACACCGATGATGAGGTCGGGATTCTTTGCGCGGATGTGCTTGTACTGTCCGATGATGGACAGCGCCTTTTTCTCGGCGTGCTCGCGGATCGCACAGGTGTTGACCATGATCAGGTCAGCATCCTCGGGGGTGGAAGTGATCTCATAGCCCATTTCCTCGGCCATACCCGCGATTTTCTCGCTGTCGGCCTCATTCTGCTGACACCCGAAGGTCAGGACGAAGCACCGGCGGTGCTTCCCATACTCGGCGGTATGGGCATCGTTCCACGCGCGGATGCGGGCTGTATAGTCCTTACGCTCAGGGAGGCTGATGGGGGGGAGAATGTATTTATTTGCCATGTCGGCTCCTTTGCTTTGCGAAAAATTGTCTTCTTTATATTATACCGCATTTTTTTGAAATTGTCAAGACTGAGGAGCGGAAAGGAAAGATTTTTCATGGATTTTTTGCACCAAAAAACACAGCTATTCCCATGTGAAATAGCTGTGTTACGAAGAAAATATCAAGCAAGCTGTTCCCGCACAAACGCGATCTGCGCCCTCACGGATCCCACCGAAGTGCCGCCCTCGGAGATGCGCTTTTCCACGCAGGTGGTGAGGCTGATCTCGTCGTAGAGGTCGGTGTCAAAGAGGTCGGAGAAGGTGCGGTAGGTCTCCAGGGGCAGAGTCTCCAGTACTTCCCTGTTTGCGATGCAATGGGCGACGATCTGACCCGAGATCTTGTAGGCCGAGCGGAAGGGCAGACCCTTCTTCACCAGATAGTCGGCCAGGTCGGTGGCGTTGATGAATCCACCCTGGGCGGCCTTCATCATATTCTCGGGAATGGCCTTCATGGTGGCGACCATGGGAGCGGCCACGGCGAGGCACATCTTGACGGTATCCACGCAGTCGAAAATGCGCTCCTTGTCCTCCTGCATATCCTTGTTGTAGGCCAGAGGAATGCCCTTAAGAGTGGTCAGAAGGGCCACTAGGTCGCCGTAAACCCGCCCCGTCTTGCCGCGGATCAGCTCGGCCATATCGGGGTTCTTCTTCTGGGGCATGATGGAGGAGCCTGTGGTATAGGCGTCGGACAGCTCCACGAACTTGAATTCCCAGCTGGACCAAAGGATAATTTCCTCCGAGAAGCGGGAGAGATGCATCATCATCAGGGCGCAGGCGGACATGAATTCCACGGCAAAGTCACGGTCGGAAACACCGTCCAGAGAATTCAGGCAGATACCATCAAAACCCAGCTTGGCAGCCTCGAAGCGTCGGTCGGTGTCATAGGTGGTTCCCGCCAGAGCGCAAGAGCCGATGGGGGAGAGATTCATGCGGCGGTTACAGTCACGGAGACGATCAATGTCACGGAGGAGCATCATGGCGTAGGCCATGAGATGGTGACCGAAGGTGACGGGCTGGGCGCGCTGGAGGTGGGTATAGCGGGGCATGATGGTGGCGGCGTAGGCTTCCGCCTGATCGGCCAGGGGTTCAATAAGATCTCGAACAAGGGCGATGATCCCGGTGATCTCGTCGCGGAGGTACATGCGGATATCCAGAGCCACCTGGTCGTTACGGCTACGGGCGGTGTGAAGCTTCTTACCCACGTCACCCAGTCGCTCGGTCAGCACCTGCTCCACGAACATATGAATATCCTCGCAGGTCATATCGATGGGAAGTGCGCCGGATTCGATATCGGCAAGGACGCCCTCCAACCCCGCAATAAGAGTATCGGCTTCCTCGGCGGTGATGATTCCCTGCGCCCCCAGCATGGCGGCGTGAGCCATACTGCCCGTGATGTCCTGGCGGTACATACGGGAATCGAAATGGATGGAAGAATTGAAATCGTCTGCGATCTGATCGGTGACGCCGTCGGTGCGGCCTGCCCACATTTTTGCCATGGTATCGGTTCCTTTCGGGGGTGCAAAATGAAATATGGGTATATTATAACGGATTTTGGGGGAAATGTCAAGGAGGAAGGGGAAATTTTGTTGGATTTTCAAAGTGGGGTTTATCGGAGAGGGGCTCTGCCC
>JAZRIF010000050.1:0-3794 GCA_045645165.1 Eubacteriales bacterium | reverse complement strand
GTTCGCTCAACTTTGCAAGTCGAATATCTTCGTCAAATATCCCTCTGTTTCCCATCTCTTTTGCTCCTTTGCTTGGTTTCCCTTATTATAGCATAAATTTGTTACATGGGTGTGAGCATGGTGAGTTTTTAGAGATGCCCTTTACAATATTATTGACAAATCACAGAAAATCGTGTATAATCAAATCAGTACTTTGCAACGGAGGATTCCCCATGAAAAAACGTCTGTTCCGATTCCTCTCCCTGCTTCTGGCGGGGCTGATGCTGGCCTCAATCATGGCCGCCTGTACGCCGACCACGCCCCCCGAGGATACCACGGCGGGTGATGACCCCACCGACGGCACCGAGCCTCCCGCCCTGTCCCTGGATCAGCTGACCTTCACCCCCGCCTCTTTGTCGGGCCAGGTGCTGACCGAGAAGGGCCACTCCCCCCAGATCATCATCCGGAACTACAACGAGACCGCCACCGACGCCCTGGGCCGCGTGCTCCCTACCTCCGCCGAGGCGGGACTGCCCAAGGAAGGGAAGTACGTAGGCCTGTTCTACTCCCTCTGGACGGTGGGCTCTACCTGCAACGTGGACAACTCCAAGGTCATGGCCGTCAACCCCTACAAGCCCAACTTCGGCGGCCGCTGGGGATTCTGTTGGTGGACCGAGCCCGAAACGGGCTACCACCGCGCCGACGACGTCTGGCAGATCCGTCGGGATATGTACTACTTCGCAATGGCGGGGGTGGACTTCCTCTACTTTGACATGACCAACGGCTACCTCTACGAGGACGCCATGACCGTCTTCCTGGACACCTGCCTCCAGATGCGCGCCGAGGGGCAGATGACCCCCTACCTGGTGCCCTGGTGCTTCGGTACCGCCACCCCCGGCCACGGGGATACGGGCAAGTTCTATGAGATGTTCATGACCCAGGAGAAGTATAAGGACCTCTGGTTCCATTGGGAGGGCAAGCCCCTGGCTCTCATCAAGTGCCTGGACGACGGCTCCTTCCCCATTCTGGAGGACGAGTACTACAAGGACAAGCTCACCTTCCGCAAGTCCTGGGTCATGCCCAACGCCAAGTACAGCGAGGGCTACTGGAGCGACAACAATGTGGTCAACTTCGGCTACGGCTACGGCTACCGCGATAAGGCCTCCCGCAAGAACGCCGAGTGCATCGGCATCGGCTGCGCGGGCTTTGCCAATTTCGGTCAGGGCAGAAGCGGCAGTCTCTCCGCCAAGCAGTACCTGGACTCCTTCCTGGAGACCGACACCATGGGCCAAGGTCTGGTCTTTGAGGACGCCTTTGAGCAGGTCATGAAGAAGAACCCCGAGTGCGAGGTGCTCCTCATCTCCCGCTGGAACGAGTGGGTGGCCCAGAACTTCACCGATCCCGCCGACCGCGGCACCGACACGGGCTTTGTGGATCAGTTCAACGCCGAGTTCTCCCGCGATATCGAGCCCATGAAGGGCGGCTTCACCGATAACTACTTCTACCAGATGTGCTCCATCATCCGCCGCTTCAAGGGCGTTCTCCCCGCTGACGGCATCTCGGGTGCCCACACCATGACCGAGACCGACCCCGCCGTCTTTGAGAACTGGGAGACGGTCTCCCCCGTCTACACCGACTTTGCAAACGATACTACCCACCGCGACCACAAGGACACCACGGGCCGTATCCACTATGTGGACACCACGGGCCGCAACGACATCGTGGAGTCCCGCATCACCGCCGACGGCGCAAACCTCTACCTCTATGCCCGCGCCGCGGGGGAGCTGACCTCCTACAAGGACAAGAACTGGATGCTCCTCTTCATCGACGCCGACGCCGACAAGACCACGGGCTGGGAGGGCTATGATTACCTCGTCAACTACGAGGTGGTCTCGGATACCGTCACAACCCTCTGCGCCTATAAGGACGGAGTCTGGCAGGAGATCGGTACCGTGGCCTACGCCGTAAAGGGCGACCGCCTGACCGTCACCATCCCCCGCTCCCTGCTGGGTCTGACCGACAAGACCGTGAAGGTCAACTTCCATTGGATGGACAACGTCACCGATATCTACGACCTGGAATCCTGGTTCACCACGGGTGACAGTGCCCCCGAGCGCCGCAACAACTACGCCTATGAGCAGGCCATCTGCTACACGGGCAAGGGCGAGACGATCCTGCCAAAGCGGGAGAGCGGCACCGTGGACGGTATGCCCGCCGTCACCCTCTCCGCCGAGGATCTGGCTGTCCTGCAGGCGGGCCTCACCGTTTCCTACTATCCTCTGGTGGAGAACTACCCCGCCCAGCCCGATTTCCGTCTCATTGACGGTCTTTTGTCGGGCAAGCAGTCGGTGGCTACCCTGACCGTGGAGGGTCTGGGCTACGCCGCCGATATGGGTCTGCTCTACGAGGGCTACATCAAGGTGCCCGAGACCAAGAGCTACGAGTTTGAGCTGTCCTACGACGACGGTGCCAAGCTCTTCGTGGACGGTCGATTGGTGGCCGACGGCACCTTTGACCCCAAGGCCGAGGATGGTGTCAAGACCGCCAAGGGTAGTCTCATTCTCTGCGCGGGCTACCACACCATCCGCGTGGAGTACGCCGAGCTGAAGGGTGGGAATCCCCACCTGTCCCTCAAGGGTGAGTGGGAATTCGGCCACGTTATCCACGAAAAGCCTCCCGTGGAGGAGGGCCTCATCATCCGTGATGACTTCGACGGCACCATCGCGGACATCAAGAAGAATTTCGAGCTGGACGAGACCCTGACCCTGGAGAACGGCTGGCTCTGCGGTAAGTGGATCGAGGGCCGTTGCGTCCGCTACAACGGGGATCTGCGCTACTACGCCTTTGAGACCCGTATGATCGCGGGCAAGTACAACGCGAACGGCGGTCCCGCCTACCGCGCCGCCATCGGTCTGCGCATCCCCGCCGACCAGAGCATCAAGTCCGCCGCTATCTACGAGCCCGACAACGGCGACGGCGACCATACCTCCTATCTGGGCTCCAGCGGTATCTTCCTCTACCCCTTCGGGAATTCTCTGGAGATCGCCATCCACATCAAGGACACCTCCCGCGGACAGAAGGCCACCTCCCTGGGCTACACCTTCACCCTGCCCGCAGGCGTTTCCTTCGACAAGGGTGCCACCGTCCGCTTTGAGGACAGGGGCGATACTGTCACCGTCTACTGCGAGGGCGAGCTGATCGCCACGGTCAAGCTGTCCGACAAGGGCCGCGACGGGGACCAAGCCTGGAAGGGCGAGACCTACCGCTACGCCGAGATCCTTGACGCCAAGGGCAACACCGTCCTGACCACCAAGGGCCACACCGCCTTTGTTGCCGCCGAGGGCAACTGCGCCGTCTTTGAGCGCGCCAACAGCTTCAAGATCGACTACATCGAGCTGTACCAGTTCGGCTACCGCTACGACGGGGACAAGATCATCCCCAACGATTGACGGTCGCTCTACCCGCGCCCCTACCTCTCCTCCGACCCTCGGGGGAAAGGTTTTTTGCCCCAAGCCTTGACACCGAGGGGCGGTTATGCTATAATGAAAACAACGAACCCAAGCCCCCGCGGCAGAACGGATACACCCATGAAGACCATCGCCAGCTTTACCGTCAACCACGACACCCTGAAGGAGGGTATGTATATCTCCCGCATCGACGGAGACGTGGTCACCTACGATATCCGCATGAAGCTCCCCAACGGCGGCGACTACCTCCCCACCCCCGCCGCCCATACCATCGAGCACGTGTTCGGGTTCATGACGAACTCTATGCACGGGCTTACTCTGCGCTCTATCGGGTTGAAGCGTGCCGAC
>JAZRIF010000049.1:0-11148 GCA_045645165.1 Eubacteriales bacterium | reverse complement strand
CTAACAACTCTAATTTTGGTTGCTCGGAACAGCGCAGAGCATCCTATATAAAACACCAAAGCGCCAAATGCAAATGAGTCGTGTTTAGCGACTCTTTTTGCGTTTGGCGCTTATCCTGCGTGGAAAGTTCTTGAGGGGGTGCGGGGGAATTTCTTTCAAGAAATTCCCCCGACCGCTCTCCCCTTACTTTCTCTTACCGCACTCGGCGCAGAACTTAGCGGAGGCATCGTTCTTAGCGCCGCATTCGGTGCAGAACCACTCGGCGGCGGGCTTGGGGGAGCCGCACTCGGGGCAGAACTTGCCGGTGCAGACGGCACCGCAGGAGCAGGTCCAGCCGCCGGCGGCGGCAGGCTTGGGAGAGCCGCACTCGGCGCAGAACTTGCCTGTATTGACCTGACCGCAGGAGCAGGTCCAACCGCCTGCGGGAGCGGATGCCTGTGCGGCACGGGTCTCCTGATCGCGTTGCATCTGCGCCTGGTTGGAAGCAGAGGCCGCACCCATGAAGCCGCCGCCTGCATTCATACCCATACCCATGCCCATAAAGGCTTGCGCCGCGCCGTTTGCGTTACTGCCGGCGGCCTCCATGCCGCGGGCAACCGCGCCCTGAACGTAGCCCTCACGGATGGAGGCGTCGCCCAGCATGGCGCCCTGGTTGCGCATATCGATCATCTCGCGGGACTTCTCGTCGTAGGAAAGCCCGCCGAGACCCACCGACAGAACCTCCATACCGCGGAGATCCTTCCAGTCTGCATCCAGCTCCTCCTGCATGTAGCGGGACAGCTCGCGGGACTTGGAAACCACGTAGGAAATGCGGATGCCGTCGGCCGACATGGAGTTGATGGCAGCCCCAAGGGCCTCCAAAAACTCGTTGAGGTACTGCTCGTTGATCTCGGAGATATCTACCTTATCTTGGTTCTTGGGCACGACCTCGGTGTAGAACTTGATGGGGTCGGTCACCTTGATGGAGTAAGTGCCGTGAGCGCGGAGGAACAGCTCGGCGTTGTAGAAGCTGTCGAAATAGTTGATGGGATTGCGGGTGCCGAACTTGATGCCCTTGATCTCCTGCAGGTTGACGAAGTAGACCTTCTGGGAGGTGCTGGGTACACCGCCAAACTTGATACGGGAGAAGGACTCCTTCAGCGACGCACCAAAACCGCCCGAAAACATGGAGGGAGCGGTGGAGTTGTCCACTTTGTAGTAGCCCTCCTCGGCGGTGAAGTCCACGATCTTACCGCCGTCCACCAGCATCATGAACTGGTTGGGGTAGACGTGGATGATGGAGCCGTTGGATATGTAGTCCTCGGTTCCCTTCTTGTTACTGCTTCTCTTTTCGCTTCTGCGATCGTCACGGCGCACCTTGACGCCCTTGGTAAAGAGGGTGGTACCACCCATATCGTCGGCTTCCAGTACCTCCAGCCATTGATCGGCCAGGCCGCCACCAATGCCGCCCAGGGTTGCTTTGATAATTCCCATGTTGATCCCTTTCTTTTGGTTGTATGTAATTATTTATTTAAACACAAAAAGCGCATGCCGATCCGACATACGCTCCTTGTTTGCGGGCAAAACTTTGCCCTCGGTTTGTGTTGTCCTATAACCCCGCAAGGCCGTGTACACAGCATTCGGAACCCTGTTTTGCCAGGGCGGTGATCTATCCGCGGCTTTACTGCTCCCAGCGTCCGCATATCCTTCGGGACAAGTCAACCGATGGAGGATAGCGGGAGGTCTGCAAACCACCACGTGAGTCGATCTCCTTTAATCAGATGTGGGTCACAATATCTGCATATCACGCACCCCGCAGGAATTTCAGATCGGGGTTGCCGAGGAAATTTACTCCTCGTCGTTGTTGAGGTCGTAGTCGGCCTCGTCGGACAGCATGTCGTCGAAATAGTCAGCCACGTCGTCGAACTCGTCGTCGTCGTCAATGGTGACCAGAACGTCCTCGCCGTCCTCGTCCTTTTCGGACTTGAGGATCACGTACTCGTATACGTCCTCCTCTTCAGGCTGATCGTCCACGGGGATCATAGCGTAATACATAGTGCCATTGATCTCGGCAGAACCGATGACCTCAAACTGAAGCTCGTTGCCTTCCTCGTCGGTCAATGTATAGTATTCGCTCTGAAATTCTTTCTCATCCATGGTGGAAACTTCCTTTCCGTACCGCGACCGGATGTCGCGGCTACTGTTGTTTGCTTATATTATACACGAAAACCCCGTCGTTGTCAACGGGGTTTTTCCATGTTTTTTGGGATATCGGGCGAAGAAACCCGAAAATTTCCCAAAACTCTCAAATCAAATCCGCCAGAATCGCATTGCTCACTGGGAACCCGCGTTCCGTCAGAAAGATCCGCCCACCCTCGCGACATAGATAGCCGCCGTCCATATAGGGTATGCAGGTCTCGCCGTAGGTATGCCAGAAATCATGCCCGAATCGCGCAAAAAATTCTTTCTCATCCACACCGTCCGACAAACGGAGCGCCAGCATGATGTACTCCGACTCCCTGTCGGCGGGAGTCAGCACCTCGCGGAATTCGGTGATGTCCTCCCCGCGAAGGAATCCCTCCAGATCGCGGGACTGCCCGAAGCGCACGCCGTCCATGCAGGAGTGGGCGGCTACACCCAGCCCCAGATAATCGTGGCATTGCCAGGTATGGAGATTGTGGCGGGAACGGTAGCCCGGGCGGGCGTAGTTGGAAATCTCGTAATGCTCGTAGCCCGCGGCACGGAGCTTGGCGGAGGCCTGCTCCCACAGGGACACCGCCTGCTCGTCGGCCGTATCCTCGTCGGCGGGAAGCCCCAGAGACGCCCGCCCACGGCGGTAAAAGGGGGTTCCCTCCTCCAGCATGAGGGTGTAGGCGGACAGATGGGTGGGCTCCAGTGCCAGCGCACGGGTAAGGGTATCCTCCAGACTCTCCGAGGTCTGATGGGGAATTCCCAGCATGAAGTCCAGATTGATGTTTTCGATCCCCGCATCTCTGGCGGCATGAACCGTATTCACCACGTCCTCCCAACGGTGAAGGCGACCCAAGGCTTTGAGCTCCTCGGCTTGCGCGGATTGCGCCCCCAGACTCATGCGATTCACACCGCAGGCGCCCCAGACCGCCAGCATATCCTCCGTGACGGCGGCGGGATTGCACTCCATGGTGATCTCGGCGTCGGACAGAACGTGAAACGCCCCGTGAACCGCGCTCAACAGCTCATGCACACAGCGCGTTGACAGCAGGGATGGCGTGCCGCCGCCAAAATAGACCGTGTCCACACGCCGTTGGCCGGCCAAATACTCCGGCGTCCATTTGTCTGCTCCGTTATTTTCCCGATATAACTCTCCCGCCTCGCGGATGCGGCGAGCCAGCTCGTGGGTGTAGGCCTCCATCAGCTCCTGCGTGGGTCGGGGATAGGAGCAAAAATCGCAGTAAGGGCACTTACTCCGACAAAACGGAATATGCAGATATAATCCAATGGGCTCGCGGTTCATGATGCCTCCTTGGGAGTATGATGTTCAAATTTGGGTTTATCGGGGAGCGGGGGAACGCCAAAGGGAAACTTCTTGAAAGAAGTTTCCCTCTGGACACCCTTCAAGAACTTTGAAAAAAGATTATTTATGAATGCTTTTTAAAAGTTTTTGGGAGTCCAGAACCCTTTTTTCAAAAAGGGTTCTGGTGGGGTCCAGGGGTGAAACCCCTGGCCGATAAACTGCAATTTCTCTTATTATCCAACTTTTTAAAAGTTCTTGAAAGGGGGTTCGGGGGAAAACTTCTTTCAAGAAGTTTTCCCCCGTCGTTCTTATTACTTAACCAGATGGCGCTTGATCTTCTTGGAGGTGGTCTTTTCGAACTCGGTGGAGCGGAGCTCGAGGGCCTTCATCTGCTTGAAGCTGGGCAAGCGGCGGTTGATCTGCATGATCTGCTTGTAGATGGTCTCGTGGATGAGCTCCTCGGTGGCGCCTGCGGGCAACTTTTCGAAGTTGGGGTAGGCTACGACGGTCAGAATGACCTCGTCGCTATCCTGAGCCTTGCGGCCAATGACCACGCACTCGGCAATGGTCTCGATCTCGTCCAGATACTCCTCGATCTCCTCGGGGAAGACGTTCTTACCGTTCTCCAGAACGATGACCGACTTCATACGGCCGGTGATATACACGAAGCCTTCTTCGTCCTTGTAGGCCACGTCACCGGTGCGGAACCAGCCGTCCTCGGTAAAGGCGGCAGCAGTTGCCTCGGGATTGTTGTAGTAACCGATCATGACATTGTCACCCTTGATCTGCAACTCACCCTCCATGTACCCATGTTCACCGGGCTGAGCATCGGCAATGCGGCAACGACAGCAAGGCACGCTGGGGCCGATGGAGCCGTACTTGCGGTTGTAGTAGGGGGTCACGTTGGTCAGAGGCGAGCACTCGGTGATACCGAAGCCCTCGAACACGCTGATGCCGAAGTCCTCGAAGGCGGCGATCAGATCGGGATTCAGCTTGGCACCGCCGCAGATGATGTGATCCAGACGGCCGCCGAAGGAATTCAGAACCGTCTTGAAGAGCTTGCGGCGCACGTCAATACCCATGGAAAGCAGGGTCTTGGAGGTGGCCAGAGCCGCCTTCAGCACGCCGTCCTTCTTGGTGCGCTCGGCCTCGGACCAGATCTTCTTGTACATGGTGTTGAGGAACAGGGGAACCAGTACCAGACCCGTGGGCTTGAATACCTGCAAGTTCTTGAGCACGTGGCGCAGGGTGTCGTTGATGCAGACCTCCATACCAAACAGAGCGGCGGCCAGCAGACACATCAGCTCGTAGGTGTGGTGTACGGGAAGCACCGACATGATGACGTCGTCGGGAGAGAAGCACACCGTCTCGCAAGCGGCGTTGGCGGCGGCGAAGATGTTCTTCTGGGACAGCATGACGCACTTGCTGGTGCCGGTGGTACCCGAGGTGAACAGCATCTCGGCCATCTCCTCGCGGTTCTCCACAACGGGGAACTTGTATCCCACGCGGGCAATGCGATCGCGGCCGCACTCCAGCACCTGATCGAAGGAGGTCACCTTGGAGTCAAAGGTGTTGTCGTAGGCAGGGGTAACGGGGATGAAATACTCTACGCCGGTCTGATTCTCGGAGATGGCCTTCACGAATTTTTCGTTGAAGGACTTGGAGTAAATGATGGCCTTGGCCTCCACGATATCCAGGAACTTGCAGATCTCGCTGACGTCCAGCTCCTTGTCCATGGGCACGATGACGCATCCGCAGGCCAGAGCGGCCAGATAGGTGCAGATCCACTGGGGTGAGGTGTCGCCGATAACGGCTACGCGCTTACCCTTGAGCCCCATGGCGTCAAAGCTCGCGGCACACTCATACACCATCGTGTGCAGCTCGCCGTAGGTCATGACCTTGATCTCTTTGCCAACGTAGTAGCGGTAGGCGACGCGGTCGCCGTGATCGGCGATCTGCTCGATCAGATCCAGCACGTCGCTGGCGCGGGGGATGGGCTGGTTCATGCGCTGGCGGTTAATGGGCTTGTGCTTCTTTGCCGTGATTTTGTTTGCCATAACTATGCTTCCTTTCTCGGGAGGGTCATCCCTTCCCGCGTTTCCTCAATCCGGAAACGGTGAATTGATTTGTTTGACTAACTAATATTTTGGGCTGACACGCGGGAATCGGGAGAGGGGATCACCCTTCCCGGTTCCCGATAGATACTGATTACTTTTGAAATTCGACCCGGTCGGTTGCCGTCGAATTTGTGCGTGAAACAGCAGCGTTTGCTTACTGATTCCAGAGCTTTCACGCTATTTCCCCACGCAAAAGCGGGAGAAGATCTCGGAGAGGACTTCCTCTCTCATTTCGCGGCCGCACAGACTTCCCATCTCACCCATGGCCGCGCGAATATCGTCGGCGCAGATGTCGTAGGGCAGTCCCGCGTCCAGATTCTCGGCGGCGGTATGCAGGAATGCGGCGGTCTCGCGAAGGGCGGCGGCCTGTCGGGCGCTGAACACCACGGCCTCCTCACCCATGCGAAGGTTTCCGTCGATGAACACATTCTCCACAACGGCTTGCAGGGTATCAAAGCCCTCGCCGGTCACCGAGGACAGGCTGACGGTGGGTACGCCGTCCACAGAGATTCCGTCGGCAGAAGGGTTAACTACGGGATAGATATCCCGCTTGGTGTAAACACGAATGACGGGTTTTCCGACCGCGGTCAGGCTGCGGATCAGCTCCTCGGTCTCGGGGTCAGCGTCCGCATCGGTCAAAACCAGCACCAGTTCGGCCTCGTCCAAGGCCTTACGGGCGCGTTCCACGCCGATCATTTCCACCACGTCGTCGGTCTCCCGCAGACCAGCGGTATCCGACAGGCGCAGGGTCACGCGACCCAGGGACACGGTGTCGGTGAGGACGTCACGGGTGGTACCCGCGATGGAGGTCACAATGGCGGCATCCCGTCCCACGAGACGGTTGTAGAAGGCGCTCTTTCCCACGTTGGGACGGCCGCAGATCACGGTGGGAATTCCCTCCGCGATGGCGTGGCCTGTGCGGTAGGTACCCACGAGGGCGCGAATGGCGGTCTCGGCTTGCCCGACAGCCTCGCGAATCTCCTCACGGGGCATTTCGGTCAGATCCTCCTCGGGGAAGTCCATCCCCGCCTCCATGTTGGCCAGCACCGCCATGAGGTTGGTGTAGACCGCTTCGGCGGAGTCGGTGAGCAGACCGTTCATACCGGCTCGCGCGAGCCTTACCTGCTCGTCGTTCCCTGCGTCCAGGAGGTTACCGAGAGCCTCGGCGCGCTCCAGATCCAGCTTCCCGTTCAGGTAGGCGCGGCGGGTAAATTCTCCCGCAAGAGCCTGACGCGCACCTGCCCGCAGGCAGGCCTCCAGCACGTTGCGGGTGACCAGTACGCCGCCGTGACAGGCGATCTCCACGGTGTCCTCCCCCGTAAAGGAGTGAGGCGCGCGGAAGATGGTGCAAAGGACGTCGTCCAGCACCTGACCGTCCTCGGGATCGCGAAGCAAACCGTAGACAGCGGTGCGGTTTAGGTGTTCAAGGAGTTTTTTGCCGTTCAGGGGCGCGAATATCCGCTCCGCCACGGCCAGGGCTTGATCCCCCGACACGCGGATGACGGCCACGCCACCCTTGCCGTAGGGAGTGCTGACGGCGGCAATCGTATCAAAAGGGGATACGGTCATATCGGTATGCCTCCTTTTGGATGTAGGATGGATTATTCGTTCTCGGTCTCGGCGGCGCTGTCCTCATCCTCGCTGTAGGTAGCGGCGGACAGGTCGATATCGAAGGGATCATGCTCCTCCTCGCCGAAGATGGACTCGCCCTGCTTGCGGGTCTCGCCGGTCAGAGCCTCGGTGGACAGAGGATCCACGACCTTGCTGCCCGAGCGGCGGCGACGGCTGCGGGACTTGGAACCCGACTTCTCGGAGCTGTCCTTGCCCTTGATACCGGCGGTGGGCATACCCTCTTCCTCCAAGTAGATCACGATACGGCGGTTGTTCTCCACGCCGATGGAGTTGGTGGAAACACCCTCCATCTTCTGGATCTCGGAGTGGATGATGCGGCGCTCATAGGGATTCATGGGCTCCAGCATGATGCTCTTCTTGTACTTCAGTACCTGATGAGCCTTCTTGCGAGCCAGGATGCGGAGAGCGTCCTCGCGCTTGGCGCGGTAGGACTCCACGTCCACGGTGATGCGGGCGTATTCACGCTTCTCGCCCTCTTCCTTGCGGTTGGCGGCCAGGTTGGCGAGGTACTGGAGCGCATCCAGGGTGTCGCCGTGGTGACCGATCAGCACGCCGGCGGCCTCGCCGTCCACGGTGATCACCATGTCGTCGTTGTTACCGGGGTGCATGGCAATGGTCACGCCCTCCAGAGCCATATCCTCTACCAGCTTGCAGATGAAGCGGTAGGCGGTCTGCTCGCTTTCGGAGGCGGTGGCGGGGTCAATGTTCTCTACGGGGGGCAGAACGGGAGCAGCGACCTCCTCGACGACTTCTTCAACAGGAGTCTCCTTCTTGGGGGCGCGGTCACGGCGATCTCCACGGTCACGGCGGTCGTTTCTGTCACGACGATCGCCTCGATCGCGGCGATCGTGATCGCGGCGCTCTCTGCGGGGCTTCTCCTCGGCGGGAGCATCGGGCACCTGGTAGATGGCCTTGATGGTGCAATCCACGGCACCGAAGCCAAGGAAGCCCTTGCGGCCCTCGTTGATCACGGTATACATAATGGCAGACGCAGAGGGAGCACCCAGCTCGATCACAGCCTTTTCAATGGCCTCTTCTCTGGTCTTACCGCTGATTTCAATTTCCTTCTTCATAACGGTGTATGTGTCCTTTCAGTTTTTGAGAGCCTTGCCCGCCCGTCACAGGCAGGCAGAGCTCCTCTATGCGAATCAATCGTTGTCCGCGTTATTGTTGTCCTTGTCTTTCTTGCTCTTGCGGGCGGGACGGTCGTCCTCCTTCAGAGCCACGCCATCGCCATAGGCACCCTCGGCGGTCTTGGGCTCGGCAGGGGTCTCATCCTCGGGCTCCACGTAGTCACGCTTGCGGGCGGCCAGACGAGCCTCACGCTCGGCGGGAGTCTCGTAGTCCTCGTCGTCGATGTGGTGCAAAGAACGGACATTGGGATTCTTGGGGCCGCCTTCTCTCTTGGCAGGCTTATTCTTGGCTTCCTTGCCCATCAGTTCACGCTCTGCTGCCTTGTAATCCTCCTCGGTGAAGGTAGGCATAGGCATAACCTTATACAAAATGAACTGCTTGACGGTACTGATGATGCTCTTGAAGATCCAGTACAGACCCACGGCAGCGGGCACGTACAGGGTGAAGAAAGCACTCATGGCGGGCATCATGATGTTCATCATGCCGTTGGAGCAACCCTGAGCGGGATCTCTCTGGCCGTCGGCAGTCTGCTGCATGGGCTGGAAGGAGAACTTACGGTTCAGCTTACCGCTGGCCCAGTAAACAATAAAGGTCAGTACGGGAATAAAGATGAGAATGAGCTGTGCCACAGAGCCAACACCGGGAGTCAGACCCAGGTTCAGACCGAACAGGGAGAAGTTCGGAATGCTGGAGGACAGGCCGGACAGAGCTTCCAGGCACTCGGGAGCGTTGGCGAAATAGCCGAAGTTGGCCAGACCATCCAGGCTGATACCGCTCTCACGGATGAGAGCCAGCACCTCGATGGTGCCGCGGTTGGAGCCCAGCTCCATACCCAGACCGCCTGCGGCGCGGGGTGCGTCGGCAAAGGTCAGGAAGGCGGAGGTCAAACTGTCGGTGGCGCCAAAGATATAGGTCATGGGGTCAATGACCACGTAGTACAGCGCCATCAGGAAGGGCAGAGTCAGAAGCAGGGGCAGGCATCCCGACATAGGGCTGTAGCCCTCCTTGGCGTAGAGCTCCTGAATCTCCCGAGTCACCTTTTGCTGGGTCTGCTGGTCGTTGCGGCCCTTGTACTTGTTGCGGATGGCCATTTCCTTGGGACGGAGCTTAGCCTGCTTACGGGAGTTCTTCTGCTGGTTGATACCCAGAGTGATCATCAGGATCTCCAGAATGATGGCAAAGTACAGCGTACCGAGAATGAAGCTACCGAAGCCGGGCACTTGGATGAGCCAGGCAAAGCCCAAACCGATCCAATGCAGGATCTGGGTGAGCAGATCCATCTTTTCCTCGACCACGACGTTGGTCTTGAAGCAATCTACCAGCGCCTGCACGTCAGCGGCGGTCATAAGAATGTCAACCTTATCGTTGGTTACCTTCTGGCAGGCAGAGGTATCCAGCTTGAAGCCGTTCAACACGTTCAGAGCGAACTCTGCCGCTTTTTCGGGCTGTGCGGCCAGGGTGCCGTCGGCTACCTTGGCATCGTCGAAATTCGAGGCAGACATATCGTAGCCGTTCAGGGCAGCCACGAGCTGCTCGCGAATGTCAAAGCCACTCTTATGCGTGGCGATGGCATCAGCCAGCTTGTCCAGCTGAAGGGCGGTCAGGCCGTTGGCCTCGCTGATCATGCTGTCCGAAATGGCGTAGCCTTTCGTGATGGTGGTAATCCGTCCGGCACCGCTCATGCAAGAGGTCATGGCGCCGGTCAAAATCACCAGCATCAGCATGACCAGGGCAATACGGGTCAGCGCAGAACGGGTCTTGGGGGTTTGTAAAATTCTTTTCATGGTTGCGTTTCCTTTGTACTTGTTCATACCCCGGCAAAGGCGGTTGGGGGGCGCGGCTCCTCTGATTCTGGCCGCTGTGTTCAGTGGTGTACGTCTCCGTTAAAAATGGTCGGTCAGGAGTTCCCGGCGGAATCGGAATCATTCCCTTCCTCGGAATGGCTGGTAATGTCTTCGGAGACAGCCTCGCGCTCTGCACGGTACTTGTCGTACTTGCTCCAGCGCATGGGCATAGTTTTGAAGCCCTTTTCGGGCACGGGATCGAATCCCGCAGGAGAGAGCGGACTGCAACGCAGGATCCGCCACACGGTGAGGATCAGCCCTGCAAAAAAGCCCCGTTTTTCGAAGGCCTCCAGCGAGTAGGCTGAGCAGGTCGGCGTGAACCGACAGGTGGGCGCGGGCTTCAGCCCCGACAAATACTTCCGATAAAAGCGCACCAGCGCCATGGCAACACGCTTCATGACTTTTCGGGAGACTCGGAAGAGGGGGGGACTTGTCCCGTTTCCTTAGAGGTTTGCGGCTCGAACATATCCAATTTCTTGAAGATGTAACGAAGCTCCGACTCGATGGCGGGGGATTTTTGCCGCTCGATGCCGGGACGGGCCGCAATGACGATGAGGAATCCGCGGCGTAGGGTGTAACGACGCTCCACACCCTGCAGTCCCGCACGGATGATGCGCTTGACGCGGTTGCGCTCGATGGCGCCGCCCTCGCGTTTGGGCACAGACAGACCGATCCGGTTGATATACTGCTTCTGTGGATTCGCTTTCTTCAGCTTTTTGGCCGCAAGATCCTTGAGAACGTACACCGATACCAGCTTACCCGACCAGCGCTTGCCCCGCTGGAAGGTCTTTCGGTACAGGTGGTTCTCCTTGATGGCGTAGGGTTTCATGTGGTCTCCTTCCCCATAGCATGGCTATGAATTAGGATATACCGCGGTCAGGCAGCCTATACCGCGGCGGACAACGGTGGGGTAGACGAAAAAGACCTCTATCCGCGAAAAATCCCGAGG
>JAZRIF010000048.1:0-13533 GCA_045645165.1 Eubacteriales bacterium | reverse complement strand
AATCCGGTAGCCTCGGGACGGATGAGAGAGCCGCCGTATGCGCGGCCCTTACCGGTCAGCACGCCCTCGTAGCGGTTGACCAGTCTCTTGTACTGACCGAACATGTAACCAACCTCGCGTGCGCCAACGCCGATGTCACCGGCGGGAACGTCGGTATCGGGGCCGATGTGACGGAACAGCTCGGACATGAAGCTCTGGCAGAAGGCCATGATCTCACGGTCAGACTTGCCGCGGGGGTCGAAGTCGGAGCCGCCCTTACCGCCGCCCATGGGCAGGCCGGTGAGGGAGTTCTTAAAAGTCTGCTCAAAGCCCAGGAACTTGATGATGGACAGGTTTACGGAAGGATGGAAGCGCAGACCGCCCTTGTAGGGGCCGATGGCGCCGTTGAACTGGACGCGGTAACCCATGTTGACCTGTGCCTGACCGTTATCATCTACCCACGGAACGCGGAACATGATGACGCGCTCGGGCATGCACATACGCTCCAGCAGAGCCTCACGGCGGTACTTGGCCTCGTTGGCATCAACCACGGGGCGCAGGGAGTCAAGAACTTCCTTGACGGTCTGGTGGAACTCGGGCTGGCCGGGGTTCTGGGCAATGACTTTGTCAATAATCTCGTCTACGTAGGACATGGTTATATCTCCTTTATGTATAAAAATCGAATACACCGTGGCGGTGTCCGTCGGGTGAAGACCGCTTTGGCGCAAATTCGCGAAAGCATTTCATCCTATGCGTTATATTATACACCATTCCTCGCCGAAATGCAAGTACTTTTTGGAAATTTGCAAGAAAAAATTCCAACAATTTCACTTTCGACGGACTTTTCGGGGGGCTTTTCGGGTTTTGAAGGGGAGAAGTGAAAGTTGAGAAACAAAATCCCCCACAAAACGTGAAAGGATGCGCCCCCACGGGTGTTTTTTTGCTCAAGACTCTTGCAAAGGGGGAGATATTGTGGTATAATGTAGAATAGATAATTATCATCATAAGGCAGGTGCACCATGAGCCATCCCATCACGATCCCCGTCTCCCTCCCCGCCCGCAAGTCTCACGGCTACGACGTCACAATCAGCCGCGGCCTGCGCCACCGCGCGGGAGATCTCATAACTGCCGTCATTCCCTCCTGCCGTGTTCTGCTTCTGACCGACGACACGGTAGAGGCTCTCTACGCCGCAGACGTGACTGCGTCCCTGACCGAGGCAGGATATACCGTAATTCGCCACGTCATTCCCCACGGGGAGGCCTCCAAGTCGGCGGAAAACCTCATTGCGCTGTTGGAACAAATGGCCACCGAGCATCTGACCCGCTCGGATCTTCTCGTCACCCTGGGCGGCGGCGTGGTCGGAGATCTGGGGGGCTTTGCGGCGGCGGTATACCAGCGAGGCATCCGCTTTGTGCAGATGCCCACGACACTTCTTTCTATGGTGGATGCCTCGGTGGGCGGCAAAACCGCCATTGATCTGGCCGCGGGTAAGAATCTCTGCGGCGCGTTCCATCAGCCGTCTCTGGTCATCTGCGATACCGATTGCCTGAACACCCTCCCCTCCGAAACCTTCGCCGACGGCATGGCCGAGGTCATCAAGTACGCCTTCATAAACGACAAAGCCCTGTTCGACCTTCTGCAAGGCGATCCGTTGGATATGAACGAGATCATTCGTCTCTGCGTGGAGGACAAGCGGGAGCTGGTGGAGGAGGACGAGACCGACAAGGGCGTGCGTCAGCTCCTCAATCTGGGGCACACCGTGGGTCACGCCATTGAGGCCTGCTCGGACTTTGCCATTTCCCACGGAAGCGCAGTAGCCATGGGCATGGTCATCATCACCCGCGCTTCCGAGAAAATGGGCATCTGCGAGGCAGGCACCTTGGACGCCCTGACCGCTCTGCTGGAAAAATACCGTCTGCCCACCGAATGTCCCTTTACCCCCGAACAGCTCTACTACGCCGCCCTGTCCGACAAGAAACGGTCGGGAGGATTTTTGACCCTGGTCGTTCCCTACGGCGTGGCGGACAGCCGCCTTGTTACCGTTCCCGTGGACGCGCTGGAGAGCTACATCCGCGCGGGGCTTTCGGAGTGAGGTCTGTCCTATGGAAAAGATACTGAAATCCCCCCGCCTGAACGGCTGTGTGCGCGCCCCCTCCTCCAAGTCCGAGGCGCACCGCGCTTTGATCGTGGCGGCTCTGGCGGGTCTGTACGGCGCAGAGCCCATTGTTCGTCGGGTTCGATGTACCGATCTGAATGAGGATATCGAGGCAACCGTCCGTTGTCTCCTCGCCCTGGGCGCGGGAATCGAGCGGGTCGGAGACGAGTTTCTCGTCGCCCCCATCACCACCCTGCCTGCTCAGGCCGCCCTGGATTGCGGAGAATCGGGCTCTACCTTGCGTTTCCTACTCCCCGTTTGTTGCGCCCTGGGGGCAACGAAAGCCGCTCCCACGGGCTTTATCACCCATTTGACGGGTCATGGCCGCCTCCCAAACCGCCCCCTCTCCCCTCTCTACGAGGAGCTGGTCTCCCACGGCGCGATTTTGTCCCCCATGGGCTCCAACCCGCTGACCGTAACGGGCAAGTTAACGGCCGGAAATTACAAGATCGACGGCGGTGTGTCCTCCCAGTTCATCAGCGGCCTGCTCTTGGCTCTGCCCCTTCTGGGCGGGGATAGTTCCCTTTCGGTGACAGGCAGGATTGAATCGGTGCCTTACATCGGTATGACCGTGGACGCCATCGCCCGGGTAACGGGTGCCTTGAGCGGAAATCTGCCCGACTTTACCGTGGCGGGACGGGACAGCCGTCCCACCTTGCCTCAACCGACGGACACGCTCTCTGTGGGCGGTGATTGGTCGGGGGCGGCCTTCTTTCTGACGGCGGGCGTGCTGGGTCGTAATGGCACGATGGTAACCGTGACGGGTTTGGATATGGAGTCCCGTCAAGGAGACAAGGCCATCGTGGACATTCTGCGGGGCATGGGCGGTGATATCCGCGAGAATCCCGACGGGAGCCTGACAGCCTCCCCCTCCTCTCTCCACGGTTGTGTCATAGACGCCGCGCAAGTGCCCGACTTGGTGCCCATTCTGGCCGTGGCCGCTTCGGTGGCTGAGGGAGAAACCCGCATCGTGGGCGCGGCGCGCCTGCGCCTCAAGGAGAGCGACCGACTGAAGACCGTCAGCGCTATGATCACCGCCCTGGGCGGAAACATTACCGAAACCGACGACGGGCTCATCCTCCGCGGTGTCCCCCATCTCAAGGGCGGCATTGTGGATTCCGTCGGCGACCATCGCATCGCCATGAGCGGCGCGGTGGCGGCTACCCTGTGCGACGGGGCTGTGACCGTGGTCGGCGCGGAATCGGTAGCGAAGTCTTATCCCGCGTTTTGGAATGAATTCGAGCGCTTATGTAAGGAGTAAGCACGACATGGCAAACATCTACGGAAACAACATACAACTGGCCATTTTCGGCGGCTCTCACGACCCTGAGATCGGCATGACCCTCACAGGTTTCCCTGCGGGGGTGAGGCTCCCCGAGGCAGAGCTGCTGGCCTTTATGGCGCGGAGAGCTCCCGGGCAGGGGCCTTGGGCGACGGCACGGAAGGAGCCCGACATCCCCGTTTTCACGGCGGGTGTCACCGAGGAAACCGCCGAGGACGGCAAAAAGGTCTATGTCACCGACGGCAACCCCATGCGGGCGGTGATCGTCAACCAAAACCAGCGCTCGGGGGATTATGCTTCCCTCTCCGACACCCCCCGCCCCTCCCACGCCGACTACCCCGCGCGGATGAAGTTCGGCGACACGGTGGATCTGCGGGGCGGCGGCAAGTACTCGGGGCGGTTAACCGCGCCTCTGTGCATCGCGGGGGCCTTCTGTCTGACCTACCTGCGGGAGCGCGGGATCGAGATCGGCGCCCACATTCAGCAGATTGGGGCTGTGAAGGATATGCCCTTTGCCCGCCTGTGCGTGGACAAAGAGACGCTACACACCCCTGCGGCACGCCCGTTTCCCGTTCTTGACCCCGAGGCAGGAGAAGCCATGCGCGGCGAGATCGAGTGCGCTCGCATGACGGGGGACTCGGTGGGCGGCTCTGTGGAGTGCGCCGTGACGGGACTCCCCGTGGGGCTGGGTGACCACCCCTTCGAGGGCATGGAAGGGCGGATCTCCTCGATCCTGTTCTCCATCCCTGCTGTCAAGGCCGTGGCCTTCGGGGACGGATTCGATTTCGTCACGGGTTACGGCTCCACCCACAACGACCCCTACTGTGTGGACGCTGACGGCGCCATCCGCACCAAGACCAACCATTGCGGCGGCATCGTGGGGGGGATGTCCACGGGGATGCCCGTGATCTTCTCCTGCGCCTTTAAGCCCACGCCGTCTATCGGGGTGGAACAGGACACGGTGTCCCTGTCCCGCCGCGAGAATACAATACTGACCGTAAAGGGTCGCCACGACCCCTGCATCGTGCCCCGCGCCGTCCCTGTGGTGGAGGCCGCGGCGGCGGTGGCGGTGGTGGATATGATGTTGGACTGAAAGGAGTCGCTATGAAATATCAATTCTTGGATTTTTCCCTGCTTCAGAGTATTCCCGGCAAGACGGGCGGTGCGCTGAGCGACGTGTACAGATCCCTTTGTGCGGATCAGCAATCCCCCTTTTCCGCTGCCTGTCTGCTCCACTCTCTACGAGGGCTTGCAGCGGGTGGGTATATTACCGTAGAGCCTGAAAACAACATTCTGACCGTCACCACGTCCGTTGCACTGACCGCCAAGGGACGGGAAGCCATCACCCCCAAGGGGCTTTCCAAGCTCTTCAACGAGGCAAAGGCCACCGCCAAGAAGGAACTGGCCTTCTGCGACACCGAACATCCCGCCGAGGAAGCAGGGCGTGACTGGACGGTTGAGACCGAGGGCTTCGACAACATTCTTCGGGAGCTTCGCGAGCGGCGGGAGGTGGGTTTGCCCACGTTTGAGGTCACCGACTTGGGCGACGGCTACGCCACCCTGACGGTGCATCATCCCAACGACGATCCTGCGGGTGAGTACGGTGTAGAGGATATCGACCCCGATGCCGCCGCACTGTCCTACTCCGCATCCGTTACGGGTACGGTTGAGCAGATCACCGCGGGGTTGCGTGACCTCATTGGCACGGCCTACCTGCTGGTCACGGAAGCACCCCGCCCCCGCAAGGTAGCTCTCCACGGCGGCGATGGCTCCCTTTTGATCTCTCTGGCCAACGCGGCAAACGAGCAGGGACTTGTGTCCTTCCGCATGACGGTCTCCCAAATCCGCTTCAATCGCCAGCGGTTCTACGGCAAGCGAGACTCCGATCTGGACTATGCCCAATGCGGGGATCCCATCTTCATCCACGAAATGGGATGTGTGGCGGACTTCTGCCTGTTCGCCGTTCTGTATAGTGCGGTGCTGTACCCCCATCTGCTGGGCGAGGAGGACTTCACCCAGTTGTCGGTGATCTACCGGAATTGCGTTAGGTAAACGAGTATGAGTAAGACAATAGGATTCCGCACAGGTCTTTTAGGCGAACATCTCTCCCACAGCTTCTCCCCGCAGATCCACGCCGTTCTTTCGGAGGGGCGCTATACCTATTCCCTCTTTGAGCGCGCACCCGAGGAAGTGGAAGGCTTCATCAAAGGGAATGAGTGGGATGCCTTGAACGTCACCATTCCCTACAAGCAGACCGTGATGCCCTATCTGGACGTCCTATCCGATGAGGCGCGCCGCATTGGTGCTGTGAATACCGTCACCCGCCTCCCCGATGGACGGCTTAAAGGAGACAACACCGATTATTTCGGACTTTCCTATGCCCTATCGACTTTCGGGCGGAATTTCAAGGGCAAAAAGGCTCTTGTCCTCGGCAACGGCGGCGCGGCGGCTACGGCGGTGGCGGTGCTGCGTGATCTGGGTGCAACTGTCATTCTGTTGGCACGGAACAGTAAGTCCGTGGGCGGTGTGCCCCCGGAGCCCTATGAGGGCGTATACGGGCGCCATTCCGACGCGGCGATGGTGGTCAACTGCACCCCCGTGGGGATGTACCCCAAACTGGTGGGACAGTCCCCCATTGACCTGAAAAAGCTCCCCAAGGTGGAGGCGGTCTTCGACATGGTCTACAACCCCGCCCGCACGGCGCTTTTGCAGGAGGCCATGGAATTGGGGATTCCCTGTGCCAACGGGCTGGTCATGCTGGTCGCCCAGGCCAAGCGAGCCGGCGAGCTGTTTTTGGGAGAGTCAATTGAGGACAACCGCATGGAGGGGATCGTGGATGACATCGCCCGCGAGACGGGCAACATCGTGCTGGTGGGCATGCCCGGGAGCGGGAAATCCACCGTCGGTCGGCGATTAGCGGAAGCGTTGAACCGTCCCTTCGTGGATACCGATGCCATGATCGTGGAGGCCGACGGACGATCTGTACCCGAGATCTTTTCCACCGACGGCGAGGAGGTATTCCGCGCCAAGGAGACCGAGGCGGTCAAAACGGCGGGGATGATGAGCGGAGCTGTCATTGCCACGGGAGGCGGTGTGGTCACCTTTGAACGCAACTATGCCCCTCTGTCCCAGAACGGGCGCATCGTATTCATCAAACGAGATCTCGACAAGCTCCCCACGGCGGGCAGACCCATTTCCCAAGCCACGTCCATGGAGGAGCTCTACGCCAAGCGTCTGCCCCTGTACAAGGCCTTTGCCGACGCGGAGGTGGACAACAACGGCTCCCCCGAAGCCACCGTGGAGGCCATACGGAAAGCCCTTGGCTACAAAAACTGACGGAGGTACACTGTTTATCATGAAATTTCTCATCATCAACGGCCCCAATCTGAATATGTTAGGTCTCCGTGAGCCCGATATCTACGGCAAGCAAGATTATGCCACCCTCTGCAATCTCTGTAAAGAATGGTGCGCCGAGGCCGGGGTGGATTGCGAGATCTTCCAGTCCAATCACGAGGGTGTGATCGTGGACAAGATCCAGGAGGCCTACGGCAAGGTGGACGGTATTGTCATCAACCCTGCCGCCTACACCCACACCAGCGTGGCCATTCTGGACGCCCTCAAGGCCGTGGGACTTCCCACGGTGGAGGTACATATCTCCAAGGTCAGCGAAAGGGAGGAGTTCCGTCAGGTGTCCTACGTGTCCCTCTACGCCCTGAAAACCATTCAGGGGCTTGGCTTTGAGGGGTACAACGAGGCGATTCGAGACTTGAAGAAGTATTTGGAGGATTGATCTCAAATTGCAGTTTTTAGGGGAACGGGAGATAGCCTGAGGAAAAACTTCTTGAATTTTTTCCCCAGCCCCCTTTTCAAGAACTTTCAAAAAGATTATTTGATAATTTTTTCAAATTTCTGATGGGGTGCCCATCACAATGTAAAACGGAGAGCCATCCAAGCGGACGGCTCTCCGTTTTTTATATTGTGGTCTTCAGAGTATGGCAGCCCCACGGGTTCCAAGTATCTCCGCCCCCGTCTCTGCGGGGAGACAGGACGCGGTAAACGGATAGAATCACCGGCGGACTCGATATCACGGAGCATACGCTCAGCGTACCCGTCCGGCCTGACCTCGAAAAAATCGGCCATTTTCTCCGGTATATCAGTTTTCCCGACGCTTATGGAGCGTCAGGGCGGCCAGAGGAAGAAGCAACGTAATTGCAGGCAGAATGACCGACCCACAACCGCCCTGAGGTGCTTCTGTTTCCGCGAGTCCTTCGTCGGTGGTCTCCTCAACGATGGGGGATTCGGTGGTGACATTCGTGACTGCTTCGGTCATGGGCTCGGTGGGAGCCTCGGTTTCAGGCTGCGTCTCAGGCTCCGCCTTGGAATTCAGAAGTTGGAGGCTAAAAATTACAGCGTTGTGATCCGAGGCGTACATGGTTTTGGCATCGTCGATAAATGCCTGATCCATGTGAGCGCTGTCCACAAACACGTTGGCCGACGAGATGAAGCAATGATCGATGGGGGGGCGGGTGGTGTACTGATCGGTGTACTCGCCCCACTTGTTGTAGGTGTTGTAGATGGTCATATCCTCCAGATCCGCAGTACGGTAGCGAGCATCGGCAAAGCCGTCGCAGGTCAGCTCGTCGTAGGCTGGCTTTCGCTCGTTGGCGTTCCAGTCGCCCACCATGACGATAGGGCGGCCGGCGGCCAGCTCGACAGCCTTTTCACGGATCAGTTCAGCAGACAAAGTGCGAACCTCCTCAACGCTAGCATCCAGATGCCCACACAGGAAGAAGAACTCCACACCCGTGGCCTTATCCTTGAGGATGACCCAGTTCATGGCGCGGCCCATGTCACCCACGATATTCCCCGGCCAGCTGCAGGAATTGGGGCGGGTGGGGGTACCGGATCCCCAGAAAGAACCCTGCTCCACCAGATCGTACTTATCGGTACGCCAGAGAACGAGGCTGAAAAGATCCCACTTCTGACCCGAATAGCGACCGCCACCGTATTTGGAGCCCTGACCCGAGCGGCCGTAAGCGGCGTATTTGCCACCCTCAACCGTTACTTTTTCCTCCAGATAAGGAAGCCAGTAAGTATTGATCTCGGTAAGGCCGATGACGTCGGGATCGTGACTTTCGATCACGTCGAAGACCATTTCCATGCGCTCGTCCATGGTAGGCTGACTTCCGTCGGGATACGTCTGCTTGGTGTTCTCGGCGCAGACGTTGTACCCCATCACCTTCAGAGGGATCGTCTCCCCCGTAGGCGCCAGCCCTTCGGATGCGACCTGGTTATCGCGGATCATACCGGGGGTACAGCCTGCGATGTTGTAATCCTTGGATGCCTTGGGGTGATCCGCCACGATACCGGGGCGGTAAAAGAGGTTCATGGAGAACCAGTTGCGGTTCCAGGTAGCGGCGTTGTAGCCGACTTCACAGAGAGTTTCACCATTCTTATCCGCGACACGCACGACTACGTTCTCGTCCTTGTTCCCAAGACGGAAAGCGCCGTCGATATGCGCGCCCGTGCCACTCTCCACGCCGGGGGCGATGTAGAAATGATTCTCGTCCAAGCGATCGGCGCAGGCGTAGAACGCCACGAAAAAGTCGTAGTATGCCTTGCGCTCGTCGGCGGTGTCGTACGCCAGACCTGCCGTGGCGGTGTCCTCGTTGTAGACCGCAATGACGGCGATCTCACCGGGGGCAAGGGTCAAGGGATTTCCTTCCAGAGCCAAGACCGAATCGGTTTTAAAGCTTCCCCCGTATCCGTCCTTGGAGTATTGCAGAGTGATCCCTTCGAGGGATATGGTCTCCTCGGAAATATTGACGAACTCTACGTACTCCAATACGTCGGCCGTGTCCTCCAGCCCCTTGTCATTTTCCGTGAAGGTGGGGTTGTAGCAAATCTCGGTCAGAACGATCTGCGGAAGGATTTCTTCGGCAGATACCGTCACAGGAAGGACAGCACCCAGCAAAAGAAGCAAGGTCATAACCATGGCGGTGATTCTTACTTTGATTTTCATGATATGTACCTCGTTTGATTAGAATTCCAAAAGGCTTATGGGGCCGAGAAGACCCGAAGGGGTAACGGGCATGCAATGGGAGAAGGGGTCTCTGACCTTGCCCACGAGGGTGTTGGCCACCTCGATCGTAATGGTATTCTCTCCCTTTTTGAGCAGGTAGGAGATGGGGCAGGAATAGGGGGCGGTGATGCGGATGCCTGCCTCGGTGCCATTGACCAAGAACTTAGCGGTCTGACCGACGCGGCCCAGATCCAGCACAGCCTGTGCGGGCACCTCGTCCAGATGGAGGGTGAAGGTGTAACGCATCAGACCCGAGAAGGAGGGCTTCTCTTTGGCGGAGGTGATGTTCACCAATTCATCGGTGGTTTTGTAGGGGTAGAAGGCAGTGAGATCCTCGGAGTCGGCCAGAGAGATCTCATAGGTGGGGGTCAGGGTGGTGACCTTCACGGGATTCGCGAGATGAGGCATATAGGCATGCGCCATCTCCTCTGCCGCTTCTCCGAACACCAGAATCTCGGATTGACCGGGGAGAAGATCCACGGTGATTTTGCCATCCTCGGTGGCATCGGCAAAGATGCCGTTCTCGATGAGGCGGAGACGCATGAAGCGGCCGCTGACGGGCAGGGTAACTTGTGCCTTGGCGGTATTCACGCTGTCCTCGTTGAAGAACATGAACACGTCGGTGCCGTCGCGGCGGACGTGGTAGTGGCGCAGGAGAGGGCAGTTCCCTTCCACCGTAATATCGGCCAGCCCCAGCTCGCGGATGCGGTCGGCCAGATCCGCCTTCCACACCACCTCGCCGCACAGATTTGCGGGCTCGGTGGGTTTCCCTTCACAGAACAGCACGGGAACACCGGCATGGGTGAATTTCTCGGTCAGGGCGGCAAGGGAGTTGGGCAGAACTCTGGCGTAGGGGATCACCAGCGCGCCGTAGCTTTCGCCACCCACCACCAGCTTTCCGTCGGTAACGGTGGCCTTTTCCAGCATTTCCAGGCAGATGATGTCGTAGCAAAGGTGGTTATCCAGCAGCGCCTTGGCGGGGACTTGGGTGAACATATACCCGCCCTTGTGGTTCATCCACTCCCCCTCGGCGTGGTAGAGGATGGCGCAGGAAGTGATATGCTCCCCGCCGTAGAGGAGGTGGGCGGCTCGGTTGGTATAGTTCATGAGGAGGGTGAAGCCTTCGAACTGGGGATCGTGTCCTTCGGCTCCGAAGTGGGGGGGACAGTCGGGATCGGGGTAGTTGGGAGAGAAGGCGTGAGGGACGAAGTGGTTGATGCCGCGAACCAGAAGGAAGTCTGTGATCCACTTCATCATGGTACAGCCCTCCGCCCAGCCGTAAGCGCCGAACTCCTCGCACATAGCGCGGCCCTTCATCTGAGGGTACTGATGCGCCAGAGATGCGCCCAGCTGACCCAGGACGTAGTGGTAGAAGGCGGGGTCGCTGATACCCGTACTCAAGCTGGTGTTGTGGATGTGGTGAGCCATGCCGGGCATGACCTGATGGAGGACGATGTCGATGCCCGCCATGTCCTGACCCTCCAGGGCGCGGAAGTAGTGGCCTGCGCCCGTTGCCATACGGGCGTGGCAGTTGAAGTCCTCGATGATGTGGCCGATGTACATGACTCCGTGGTCACGGCACCAGTTGCCCAGCAGGTAGCTGAAATTGTCGCGGTAGAGGCGGGTGACGGCGTTCATGTATGCCAGACGGGTGGCAGAGGCGTGGGCGCCGGGATACCACAGCTCACCCATGTAGGGCATGGAGGGCTCTCCCAGCTCCTCGTCCATCATGGCGGTGACTCGCTCGTTGTAGGGGAGAGCCATGCCCACGGTGCCCAGGGGTCTTTCGTGGCCGCTGGGGTCAACGGGATGACGGGTAGCCATGCTGTTGCCGAAGGAGGGCTCGTCGGAGAAGAATCCCACGAAGGTATTGCCGAAATACTTGGCGTAATGCTCAAAGTGAGGCTCGTACACCGCCTCGATCTGCACCTTGCAAGACTCAAGAGAGGTCATATCAATATAGTTTGGACGGTTTCCGCGGCGGGATTTTGTGTAGATGAACACGCGGTGGATGCCCTCGGGGACGTCCCAGTAGGCGTAGCCCTCGGTGATCGTGGGAGTGAGATCCACGTAGTCCCCCACGATATACTCCCCGTAGTCACCGCGCTTACAGCCGTATACGCCCAGAATCTCGTCATCGGGCAGTACCTTGCTGACCAGGAAGGCGGTATCGGGGGCGGGGCCCAGTACGTCGATATGCTCCTCGATGATCTCCCACTGACGGAGATGGGGGTACTTCTTTTCAATAAGACCGTTGGCGTATCCCGTGGGGAACCGCTTGTCGTCCAGCACCCAGACCTTCATATCCCGCTTTTCGCATTCTGCCAGGATGATATCCATATCCGCCCACCAATCGGGGCCGCAGAAATCGGGATGAGGACGGGACTCCACGCAAAGGGCGCGGCATCCGCTGTCGTAAATGCGCTGAATCTGGGCGGGAATACGGTCACGGTGATTGCCGTGCTGCCAGTAGAAGGGCAGTAGATAATTGGATTCTTTGCGATACAGAACATCGCGCAAACGTGTATCGGACATAAAGCGCCTCCTATATATGTAATCGTTTTCGCCAATTGCAAAACTTGGCAAATGGGGGAATCGGTAGAGGCTATGCCCCCGCACCCCGCTTAAGAATTTTTTTCAAAAGGTCTTTAAGAATTCCCAAAACTCTCAAAAATGTTATAGTTTAATTCCCTTCTCCATCAGAGACATTCCTTTGCGGAACTTGGGCATTTCCATGGTACGGCCGTTATTAACCACCGACAGCTCGGACAGAAGTCCCACGGCCGTCCACTCGCAGGCGGTGTAGACGTCCACGATGGGCGCCTCGCCGGTGCGGATGGCATTGATGAAATCCTCCACCAGGAAAAAGTCTCCGCCGCCGTGACCTGCGCCCGCCTGCTCGGCGGTAGCCTTGCGGTAGCGATCGGGGAGGTATTCGTTGTAGTCGGAGAGTGCCTGCCAGGCCATATTACTGTCGGGATTGGTGTCACTTACAAAGGAGATCTTATCCTGATCCCCGAAGCCTTGGGCGGACTGGTAGCAGCCCTGGGTGCCTTGGAGCAGGTAGTGGGTCATGTTGTGGGGACGGGGGGACACGCAATCCACGCGGATCTGAGCCAGCTTGCCGCTCTCCAATCGACACATGGTGGTGGTGCCGCTGTCCTGACGGAGGCCGTAGGGGTTGTAGACACCGGGGGAGAAGGTAGAGATCTCCGCAATATGATCTCCCGGGAACCACTGCATCACGGGACCGAGGGAGTGGGTGGGATAGAACGCGCCTCGCTTGCCGCACTGCCAGAAGGAGCGCCATGAGGTCTTTCCGTTGGGGTAGACGAACAGGCCGTTGAGGTTGTGGAGGTAGGCGCCCTCGGCGTAGTAGGTCTCACCGAACTTGCCCTGTCTGACCAGCTCGCGCACCAGCTGGACTTGGGGGGTGTACATGTAATTCTCCGCCATCATGTAGGTCTTTTGGTACTTCTCCACCGACTCGCAGAGCCAGAACAGCTCGTCCATGGTGACCCCCGCCGTGACCTCGGAGAGGACGTGCTTCCCTGCCTCCAGGGCGGCGATGGCTTGGGGGACGTGGCACTGCATGGGGGTGGCAATCACCACCGCGTCGATATCCGACTCCATCATGTCGTCAAAAATGCGGTAGCGGTGCTGCTTGGCGATATTCAGATGATCGCCCGAGTGGGCAAGAACGTTCTCGTCCAGATCGCACAGGGCGGTGATCTCTACCTCGGGGAGGGCGTTGAGACCCATGACGGTGGACAGGCCGCGGACGCCCGCGATGCCGACTTTGAGTTTTTTCATGGCGGTGGCTCCTTTTTGTTTTCAAATTTGGGTTTATCGAGGGGGCGGAAGGACGCCTGGAGGAAACTTCTTAAAAGAAGTTTCCCCCAGACCCCCTTCAAGAACTTTCAAAAAACATTGATAAATAACCCTTTTTGAAAGTTTTTGAGATTCCAAAGAACTTTTTTCAAAAAGTTCTTTGGTGGGGGATCGGGGGCCAAGCCCCCGATAAACTCCAATTT
>JAZRIF010000047.1:0-4103 GCA_045645165.1 Eubacteriales bacterium | reverse complement strand
TTATCAATATCTTTTTTGAAAGTTCTTGAAGGGGGTCTGGGGGGAACTTCTTTCAAGAAGTTCCTCCCAGGCGCTCCCCTATAAACTGCAATTTACAAAATGGGAGGATGCTTTGCATCCTCCCGAAATGGTTAATACTTGTCGCGGATTCGCTTTCTCACGCCGAGGAAGGTACCTCCGCCGATGAGGATCACCAGGATCACGCCGCAGATGACGTAGATGGGGAGTCCCACTTCAATATCCGACTTGAGCTCTTCCCACAGACCGTTGAGCATCTTGAGCTTCTCTCCGTCCAGGTTCTTGTAGGAGGAGGTTTGTACGGCATCGGTTCCGTACATCAGATCGTAGCCGCCTTCCTTGATCTCATTCATATAGTCAATATATTCCTGATTCTCGCGAACGGCGGTGTTGGGGGATGCGTAGTAGGTGTACTCGGCGTTGGCCACGGCAGGAGCCTCGGTCAGCATGAAGTCGATGTACGCTTCTGCGATCTCCTTGTTCTGGGAGGTCTTGGGAATGCACATGGCGTCCACGTAGAGGTTGGTGCCCTCAGAGGGATAGAAGAATTCCAGATCCTCGTTGTTCTCGTACATGGTCAGGAAATCACCCGCGTAGTAGGCAGCGATGGCGGCGGAGCCGTTTTCCATCTTGTTGAAGATCTCGTCCATGACGTAGCCCTGCAGGACAGGCTTTTGTTCCTTGAGTTTGTCCAGCGCCTTGCGCCAATCCTCCTCGCTGTTCGAGTTGACGTCCAGACCCAGGAAATACTGGGCGGTACCGAAGGCGTCGCGGGAATTGTTGAACTGCAGGATGTTGCCTGCGTGCCGCTCGTCCCACATGAGCTGCCAGGAGCCCAGGGAGGGATCATCCTCAGCCACCATGGAGGTGTTGTAGATGATTCCGATCATGCCGTACATGTAGGGAACGGCGTACAGATTGTCGGGATCGTAGTAGTCGTAGACGGCGTTCTCTCCGAAGAAATCGGGATGGATATTCTCGATGTTCGGAATGTTTTCAAAATTGAGGGGTGCCAGCATATCCTCGGCGATCATGCGCTCGATCATGTAGTCCGAGGGGACTACTACATCGTAGTTCACGGAGCCCGAGCTGAGCTTGGCGTACATGCTCTCGTTGGAGGAGTAGGTGGAGTAGTTGACCTCGACGCGGACGCCGTAGGTCTCGTAGTACCATTCCTCGAACATTTCGTTGGTATCCAAAGTACCCTCGGAACCGTCGGAAATGTACTCGCCCCAGTTGTAGACGTAGAGGGTTACGGTATCACCCCCACCCTCGGAGCAGGCGGTCAGACCCATAACGAGGGGGAAGAGAAGCAGCGCAGCCAGCAGAAGGGAAGCAAGACGAATGTGCTTTTTCATCACGCGCGTCCTCCCTTCTGACGCTTGCCCTTGCGGTCAGCCGCAGAGCCAGCGAAGTTGACGATCAGCAGGATGGTCAGAATCACCGCTACGATGAGGGCAGACAGGGCGTACATACTGAATTTTACGTTGTGCGCCGTCTGGTTATACACGTACAGGGGCAGGGTCTGGAAGTTGGGGGAGCTGACAAAGTGAGAGATCACGAAGTCGTCCAAAGACAGGGTAAAGCTCATCATGAGACCCGAAATGATACCGGGAATAATCTCGGGAAGCTCCACCATGAAGAATGCCTTGGAGGGGGTACAGCCCAGATCCTGCGCCGCCTCGGACAGGGATTTGTCGAGCTGTTGAAAGCGAGGCATGACCGACAGGATGACGTAGGGAACGTTGAAGGTCACGTGGGCGATGAGCAGGGTACCGAAGCCGAAGAGCTCACGGGTGCCCAGGAAGGTGGCAACTGCCACGAACAAAAGCATCATGGATACGCCTGTCACGATATCGGGGTTCATCATGGGGACGTTGGTCACGGTCATGATGGACTTTTTGAGGTATCGGTTCCGCATACGGTGCAGACCCAGTGCACCGAAGGTGCCCAGCACCGTGGCAATCAGAGACGAGCTGATGGCCAGTACCAGGGAGTTGCGAAGAGCCGAGAAGGCTTCCTCGTCGTGGAACAGCTCCTCGTACCACATGAAGGAGAAGCCCGAAAACTCAGCCAGACTGCCCGATTCATTGAAGGAGAAGATGATGAGCACCACGATGGGGATATAGAGGAGGAAGAAAATGAGGCCGATGTAGCACTTGGAAAGGAATTTCACGGTACCATGCCTCCTTCCTCGTCGGAGAACTTATTCATAATGGCAACAGAGAGGATGATGAGGATCATCATGACGAGAGACATGGCCGCACCCACGTTGTAGGTGGAGGCATTTTGGAACAGACGCTCAATGGTATCGCCCACCAGATCGATCTTACCGGCACCCAACTTCTGGGAGATGTAGAAGGTACTGATGGAGGGCACGAATACCATAGTCACACCCGACACCACACCTGACAGAGTCAGGGGCATGATGACCTTGGTCATGGTCTGCCAGGAATTGCAGCCCAGATCGTGGGAGGCCTCGATGTAGCGCTTGTCCAGCTTGGTCATGGCGGTGAAGATGGGAAGCACCATGTAGGGCAAAAAGTCGTAGACCATACCCAAAATGACGCCGAAGTAGGAGCCTACGATGGACAGAGGCTCCAGACCCAACTTACCCAAAAGGGAATTGAGCAGGCCGCCGTTGTCCAGAAGCGCCATCAGCGCGTAGGTGCGGATGAGGAGGTTGCACCACATGGGGAGCATAATGAGCACCATGAGGATCTTTTGCGCCCGAGGTGACTGGCGGGACATGAAGTAGGCGAGAGGATAGCCGATGAGCAGACAGACCACGGTAGCGATCAGAGCAAAGGCGATGGAGAGGATAAATACATTGGTGTACTGCCCCAGATCTCCGATGTTGGAGAAGGAGAACTGCCCCTCTGCATCGGTAAAGGCGAAGTACAGGACGAAGAGCATGGGGGCCACGATGAACATGACCGTCCATACGGTATGGGGCACGGCTGCGATCTTCTGGAAGACGTTGCTCTGTGCGCTTTTTTTCTTGCGTGTGTTTATAGTCTTTTTAGATGCCGCGGGAGGGATGGCTTGATTCTTCATTCCTCGTCCTCCTCGGTAATATCCGACAGATGATCCATTTCATCGCTGAAGGAGGAATAGTCGCCAAACTGACCCGAAAATTCGGATTTTTTCATGACGTGGATGGCCTCGGGCTCAATGTAGAGACCGATGGTGGTTTCGGGAGCGGCGTAGTCAGAGGTTTCCAGCATCCACTTGAAGCCGCCTACGTCCACAATGATCTCATAGTAATCGCCCTTGAAGGTGACCGAAGAGACCACGCCGGTGAGCATACCCTTGTCGGCGGGAACCACGTCCACATCCTCGGGACGCACCACTACGTCAACGGGCTCGTTCTTGGCAAAGCCGCCGTCCAGACAATCAAAAGTATGACCCGAGAATTTAACGCGGTTATCGGCGGGCATGATGCCATCCAGAATGTTGGACTCACCGATGAAGTCGGCTACGAACGCGTTGACGGGCTCGTTGTAGATATCCACGGGAGAGCCGATCTGCTGGATGTGACCGCCCGACATGACCACCACGACGTCGGACATGGAGAGTGCCTCCTCCTGGTCATGGGTGACATAGATGAAGGTGATGCCCGTCTGGCGCTGGATCTTCTTGAGCTCGGTCTGCATGTCCTTGCGGAGCTTGAGGTCAAGGGCGCCCAGAGGCTCGTCCAGAAGGAGCACGCGGGGATGGTTTACGAGGGCGCGGGCAATGGCCACACGCTGCTGCTGACCGCCAGACAGGGTTGTGACGTGGCGGCGCTCAAAGCCCTTGAGATTGACCAGAGCCAGCATTTCCTGCACTTTGGCTTTGATCTCCTCCTCGGGAGTCTTTTTGAGGCGCAGACCGAAGGCTACGTTCTCATATACGTTCAAATGGGGAAACAGTGCGTATTTCTGAAAAACCGTGTTGACGAGGCGACGGTAGGGAGGAACCTGGGATATCTCCTTGCCATCGAAAAAAACCTCTCCGCTATCGGCCGTTTCAAAGCCGCCGATGATGCGGAGGGTGGTGGTTTTACCACACCCGGACGGTCCAAGCAAAGTGACGAACTCTTT